>SLIY01000327.1 GCA_007135385.1 Leptolyngbyaceae cyanobacterium CSSed165cm_216 | reverse complement strand
CCCTGTAACCGGCCTGTTGAAGATGCCAGCCCAACAGCGATCGCAGATGGGGATTTCCCTCAATAATCTGAATAGATACAGAGCCCACTGGGTTTAAGATAACGACACAATTTTTGATGTGTTTACCATAGCAAAGCCCTTTTTGGGGTTTTGTAGCTAGGGTTACCCCATTTCCATCCCCTATGGTATCGCCATAGTTTGTTTAGCAGAGGGCAGAGGGAAGCACCCCACTCATCCTTGTGGGGTGAGTACAACACGGAAGACATCCCTCGCCACCGGGCATGTGGTGGTGGCAGCACCTTGATTGACAGGCTAGCGGCCTGGGTAATATGTAGATTTGTTGCAAGTGTTGCTAACCCCTTCAAAACAATTTTCAGATCTATACCAAAGTCTTTGACAATCTTTTATGCAGGCTAAAAAAAGTGGAAGATAGTCAGCGGTTAAATGGCTTGATAGATGCCCTAAAAGCCCGTCAAAACTAGCCCGAGAGGCTGATGACGGCCTGAATTAGGCGGCTTCAGGCATGTTTACTATGGGACTAAACCTCACCCGGGTCTAGATTTGGGATTTTATCTGCGGGCAACCGCTAGATCCTGAACTGACCCGAGTTGATCTTGGCACCAAGCCCTACGACCTATGACTTTGCTCAGTGGATATATTCTTGTGTTAGACCCGGAACGCCGTGAATTTCGGGATGCTCATGCCTTAGAAGCGGATTTGCAATATCCTGTCTTTGTGGCCAGCTCTACCGAGCAGGCCGTCAACCAAGTTAAACAGGCTCCCCCTTGCTTGGTCATCCTAGTAGGGGATAACTATCAAGACTGGTCGCAGCCATTGATTGATCAACTGCGACAGAGTTCTAGGACCAAAGACATGACGATCCTGGCCCTGACTGATTCCACCAGTCCTCAATGGCAATACCGGGAAGATAACTCAGGGGTTGATGGTCTGCTGGTCAAGCCGCTAAGTCAAGATATTTTACGCTCGCTAATGGCCTCAGCTTTTGCTCGGCAAGCCTGTATTTGACTGGTCAAAAAGCTGACTAGCTTCAAGCGCAGCTGGGTATTCTGGGGTTAGGTTGTCAAGGTCGCCTTCATGTTGCCCAGAGTTTTGCCAGAAGACCAGGTGCAGATCTTTAAGTTTTGGTTTGATGGCTCATTGCAAGCGGGGATCCATCATTGCAATGAGCTGTACTATCGCGCCCTAACGGTTGATATCCACCAACGGTCTCGGCTATATCACCTGGCTTGTCGACTGTCTAGACATCGGGCCACTACCTTAGTTTCCCTCACTGCTAACCAATGTAGTCTCTGGGTGAGCTTGCGAGATCACGCCGTGGCCGTGCCCCTACTACCGAGGTCAGCGGTGGGGTTCTCCCACGTTCAGTTCTAGGTTACGGCCGGTCCAATCCGGATGATGGGGCCAGGCCGGGTGGCCTTGGTCGATCACCCCTTTGACGGTATAGGTGTTGGGGTCAAACAGGGTAACGTTAGCCTGATAGCCGGGGGATAACAGCCCCAACTGATCGTCAACCCGAATCGCTCGGGCCGGGTAAAGGGTGGCCATGCGTAGGGCCTCTCCGAGGGGGAGGCCCACCTGGGTGACACAGTTTTTTACCGCCTCCATCAGAGTTAGGGCCGCCCCCCCCAAGGTGCCATCGGCGGCGAGGCATTTGCCGTCTTGATAGAATACCTCCTGTCCCCCAATCACAAATGAGTCCATGGTGGTGCCCACAGGGGGGGTGGCATCGGTGACCAAGAGGAGCTTGTCTTGTTTGATTTTTTGAGCCAGACTGATGGACCCATAATGGACATGGTGCCCATCGGCAATGATGCTGGCATAGATCTGGGACTGACTGAGAGTTGCCCCCACCAGACCAGGGTTACGACCTAACCAGGGGGTCATGGCATTGAACAGGTGGGTGACCATGGTTACCCCGGCCTCAAATCCCGCTAGGGCGGCTTCAAAGCTGGCCTCACTGTGCCCTGCTGAGACCACAATCCCGGCCTGGTGCAAGCGCTGAATCACAGGGGCAGGGGTAACTTCTGGGGCCAGAGTAACCAGTTTAACCCGGTCAGGACCAGCGGTGGCGATCGCCTCGACCATGGCTGTAGCGGCCGGACGCACGTGGCTGGGGTCATGGATGCCGCATCGCTTCGGGTTGAGGTAAGGACCTTCTAGGTGTAGCCCTAGCACCCCAGGGGCTAGAGATCCGGCGGCAATCAGGGCGATCGCCTGGTCCATGGCCTGGTCGGTGGTGGTAATCAGGGTCGGCAAGAAGCTGGTGGTGCCACTTTGCAGGTTGGTGCGATGCATGGTGGCGAGGGTATCAGCGGTGATCGCATCGTTAAACATTACCCCGCCGCAGCCATTCAGTTGCAGATCAATAAATCCTGGACAGGCGACCCAACCTTGGCCGTCTAGGGTGGGTATGCTATCCCCCAAGTGGGCTTCGGGCACCAAATCAACAATCCGATCGCCATCAATCACCAGAGCATGGTGACGTAGTTCTCGGCTGCCGGTATAGAGCAGGCAGTGGGTCAAGGCATACATAACGCATCCTAGGAAACGGAAACAACGTACAGCCATCGGTTGACCGATGACGTGGCAGGGGCACAGGCCCACCGGTTGACACGGCTTCTCCAGTGTACGATTTGTCCAGGAGTTGACGCTGCTCTCTGGCGCATCCCGTAGGCCGGATTAAATCCGCTGCCGCAATCGGCACTGGGATTGCTACAGTCGATAGGCGGATAACGGCAGGAGCGCAACCATGGATCATTGGCAACAGGGGGAAACCATAGACCTGACCATTACTAACCTCAGCAGCGGGGGCGATGGTCTAGGTCGTTGGCATGAGCGGGTGGTGTTTGTGCCCGATACGGTACCTGGGGATCTGGTGCGAGCTCGTTTGGTGCAGGCTAAGCCCACCTTTGGGCGGGCTAAGCTGCGGCAGATGTTAACTCCCTCACCCGACCGGGTTCGCCCCGCCTGCATTGTGGCCGACAAATGTGGTGGCTGTCAGTGGCAAGCGGTCAGCTATCCGGCCCAACTGGCGGCCAAACAGCAGCAGGTGGTGGATGCCTTAACTCGGCTTGGTGGTTTTGAGCAGCCCCCTGTGCTACCCATTTTGGGGGCCGCTGCGCCCCTGGGCTATCGCAATAAAGCGACTTACCCCCTGGGGCGATCGCCAGAGGGGGCCGTTAAAGCGGGCTACTTTCGCAAGGGCAGCCACAAGCTGGTGAATCTCAACCAATGTCCGGTACAAGATGATCGGCTCAATCCGCTGCTGGCCGAGGTGAAGCGAGATATTCAGGAACGGGGTTGGTCGATTTATAACGAGACCCGCCATGTGGGGCGACTGCGCCACCTGGCGTTGCGGGTGGGGCGTCGTACGGGGCAGCAGCTTTTGACCCTAGTATCTACAGCCCCTAACCTAAAAGATATTGAACTACAGGCCCAGGTGTGGATGGAGCGCTACCCCGATCTGGTGGGGGTGTGTGTCAACCTCAATGCCGATAAAACTAATGCTATTTTTGGCCCTGAAACCCTGGTGATTGAAGGGGTTCCTTACCTTGAAGAGATCTTTGCTGGGCTCCGGTTTACGATCCATGCCACTACCTTTTTCCAGGTGAATACTGAGCAGGCCGAGCAGATGTTACAGGTGATTTTGAACGAGTTGCAGCTGACTGGCCGAGAAACCTTGATTGACGCCTATTGTGGGGTGGGTACCCTGACCT
>SLIY01000390.1 GCA_007135385.1 Leptolyngbyaceae cyanobacterium CSSed165cm_216 | reverse complement strand
TCACCATCTGCTGGGGGGTGCCCTCAAATAGGCGGCCACAACCGCCAGCAAACAGGGTGTCGCCACAAAACAATTCACCCCATGGGTCAGTATCGGTGGGCGGAAAATAGTAGGCAATGTGGGCTCGGGTGTGCCCTGGCACAAATAAAACCTCCGCCTGGCGATCGCCAAAGCTGACCCAATCTCCAGCCTTTAGAAAGACAGTTTGACCTGGGATGCGCCCCTGGTCTTTAGCGCTGCCATAGACGTCTGCCTCAGGAAATTGAGCCAGTAGGGTGCGGTTGCCACCGACATGGTCACTGTGGTGATGGGTGTTAAAGATGACGCTGAGGCTAGCATCTAGGGCCTGCAACTGTTGTAGCACCGGGGTAGCGTCCCCAGGGTCAACCACCGCAGCGGTGCCCCGATCGCGATCGTGCAGTACAAAGATATAGTTATCGTGAAAAGCGTTGAGCCGGTAAATATCCATAACCATGGCAAGACCTAACGTTGCCAACTGTCCTCAATTTATTTGCAAGTTACTCTTAGCTTAAAACACACTCAGACCTGAGTAGGCTGCATAGCGCCAAGGGCGCGGCTCTGCCTACGCGGTCCATAGGTTTGTGCAAAACCTCACAGACCCTAACTTTGGGCCGCAATGCACCGATTACGATACCGGGCTTACCCCGAATCTCGATAGGGAAAGACGATTTCAGTAGCTCTACCCTAGCAAAACGGCGCTTAACCCAGGTTTAATCCAGATTCATCGAATCTTTAAGGAATAAACCCCCTGGTAATTCGGGAATTGGGCATGCTTAAGGCAGGACCTCAAGTATTTGGTAGTTGCTGATACATCACAGTTACCTTGACCTATCTGCCGCAGACAGCCATTTGTCATCCCTTCAGTCTTTCTCCATCAGGATTTACAGCCGTGGTTTCATCATTTGCTCACCATACCCCTTGGCACCGGAAACCGTCACCCCAGCCCTCTCCGGTTCAAGCTCAATTACCTCAAACCATTGGGTCCTTAGTTACCACTGCCATGGACCAAGGCACCCTAACCCGTCGCGATCACTTAACCTTGACTGCCGCCATGCTCAGCAACCCGGTACTCACTGCAACCGACCGTCAACAGATTAATCAGCTATTCGATGCCATTCGCATGGGGCGAGTCAACGTGACAGATTGACCTGAATTTTGGCGTTAGGTGACTGATTTCGGGGTTGCAGCTTCACCCTAGCCGTAGGCTGCAAGCGGCTTAAACTTTTGCGTCGTTGACAAGAATTCGTGCCACTCTATGGGGTTATAGCTGACCGCTTTGGAGTACACGCTGTGGGAACGATACGACAATCAGGACTAAGGACAAGACTAAAGAAACTCCAGGGGCTCCGGCTTAGCCCCTGGCTAGCGTTAGGGGGACTTGGGCTCCTGAGTTCTAGCGCCCTAGCCCAAGGAACAGGACTAGAGACGACCGACCTACAAGTGGCGATCGACACCCTGTGGGTGTTGGTGGCAGGCTTTCTGGTATTTTTCATGAACGCCGGTTTCTGTATGTTAGAAACCGGCTTTTGCCGGAGCAAAAACGCCGTTAACCTACTGGCCAAAAACCTGATTGTGTTTGGCCTATCAACAGTAGCGTTCTGGGTACTGGGCTTTGGCCTGATGTTTGGTGACGGCAGCCCCCTGATCGGGTTGTCTGGCTTTTGGCTGCAAGGGTTAGATAACAGCCCCGCCACGGGGGATGCCTACAGTGGTGTCTTTAGTGCTCTAGCCTGGGCTGGAGTCCCCCTAGAAGCCAAATTTTTCTTTCAACTGGCGTTTGCAGGGACCGCCGCCACCATTGTGTCAGGGGCCGTAGCCGAGCGCATTAAGTTTCTCGCTTTCTTTATCTTCAGCTTACTGCTGGTGGGCCTGTCTTACCCGATTACCGGCCATTGGATCTGGGGAGATGGGGTTTTAGCGAATCTAGGGTTCTATGACTTTGCTGGCTCTACCGTGGTGCATTCCGTAGGGGGGTGGGCGGCCCTAGTGGGGGCTGTCTTGCTCGGTCCCCGGCTGGGGCGGTACCAAACCCGCCCCGCGGCCATGCCCGGCCACAACCTCAGTATTTCTGCCTTGGGCTGTTTAATTTTGTGGCTTGGATGGTTTGGCTTTAATCCCGGCTCTACCATGGCCGCCGACCCCTTTGCCATTAGCCACATTGTGGTAACTACAAATCTAGCCGCCGCGATGGGGGGCTTGGCGGCTACCGTAACCGCCTGGATTTATTTATCAAAGCCAGACCTATCGATGATCATCAATGGGGTCTTGGCTGGCCTGGTGGGGATCACGGCGAGTTGTGCCTATGTCAATTTAGGCAGTGCGGCTATTATTGGCACCTTAGCTGGGGTAATTGTGGTGTTTTCGGTGACGCTGCTCGATCGGCTCAAAATTGATGACCCAGTGGGGGCTGTCTCTGTGCACCTGGTGTGCGGCATTTGGGGCACCCTAGCCTTAGGTCTGTTTAGTGTTGCCCCGGGCACCTTCCCTTGGTATGGCCCCGGAGAAGGTCCCTTAGCTGGGGCCTTCATGGGGGGTGGCGTGCAGCAGGGGCTAATTCAACTGCTTGGGATTGTTGCTGTAGGCGTATTTACTAGCTTGTTTAGCCTCGTGAGTTGGCTGTTAATTCGAGCCATAGTTGGGATTCGGGTGTCCCAGGCCGAAGAAATGCAAGGACTAGATCTGGGGGAACACGCCATGGAAGCTTACCCAGAGTTTGGGGGTTACCAGCGGCGTTGAACTGTATTGACTATGCCAGTACATCGAGTATGGCTTTAGGTTGAAGCTTATGCTTAAACCACACGACTTGAGCTGGGACCTTGGCGATGTCAACCCCAGCTTTTTCTAAATTTAACCGTTCGGACACCGCCAAAATCAAGTTATCCCGCTCAGATTTGCGTACCTGGGCAAACTTTTTACGCAGGTACTCCGGCCGCCAGTAGCCGACGATTTCCAGCAGGTACTCGCGCCCGTCGGGGTGTACCAGACGAAAGTCAGGAATCATCACACTGCCGGGGAGGGGCACCAGGTCCACCTCCCGTTCCAGTCGCCAAGGAGTTTTGTCCGTAGGCCAGCGGTTAACGAAGGATTCTTCGATCATACTGTCGTAGGTCTTGCCAGGGGGATAGTGGGTGACTAGGCCGCAGTCACTATCGAGGCTGAACTGGCGGGGTGTCACCTGCTGGCTGTAGCCGTCTTTGAGTTGCAGGGTGGCGGTCAGTCGCCAGCGGCTGACATGCAGGATGGCAGGGATCAGCTTGGCGATATCGACCCCATAGCGGGTGCTGGGTTTAAACAGGCTGGCGGGGCCATCGATGGTGATGGTAAACCCCTGGTCGGCATCCCCTTCGATGTAGGTCATCAGGCGAAACAGCTTTAGGTAGCGAAACATCAGCTTGTACTCGCCGGGGTCGTTGCGGTACAGGTGCATGACCAGGTCGCTGGCTTTATAGAACACCCCTTGGGTTTGGGAGAGGTTGTAGCGGTGAATCAGAGCCTCGGGGGTGGGAGAGTCAAACTCGATTAAGATGCGGTTATCGGGGAGGTCGGCATAGAGGCCCTGGCGAATTTGGTCGGGGGTGATAGTGCGATCGCACTCCTGACTTAACTGCTGACTCAGGACTACCAGATGTCCTTGGGCTGCCATAGGGGATGGGGCCACCTGGGCCGCCAGGGCAAAGACCCGCTGCCGCAACTCTATCGGTTCTAAGGGGCTGACCACCTCAAAGCTGGCAAAGCTGTTGCGCAAAATGTGGGCCAGCCCCCGCTTAATCCGGTAGTTGGTGTCTTCCCCTTCTAGCTCTTGCAGTTGGCGGTTTAGCTCCCCCTGAGTGTGGCCCACCTGGGTCTGAAACAGCTGAATCAAGTCCGCTGCCATGCCCAGATAGGTGGTATTCAGGGGCAGCCGCTTGGGTTGAATCGCCTCTCCCTGGTAGCGATAGATTAACAGGTCACTGGGTAGCGTAGGTCATTCCTCCCTGGTTTCAGGCTGGCTTGCCACCAAATCATAGTATTGGTGTCTCCGCGATCGCTGTCCTGGACTGCTGAAAAGCAGAAAATTATCCCTAGTGCCTGTCAAGGCTAAAAATTAAGGTAAGTGCTTTGCAAAAGCCTTTTGTCTTCAGCAAGGTTGCCTCAATCAAGCAAAACTGCTCGTCCCCTCCCTGGGAGGGGTGCCCGGAGGGCGGGGTGGGTCTCTTCGCGGTTGAGTTGACCCACCCCTACCCCTCCCAAGGAGGGGATTTCGGACCTTAGTGACGCTAAATCTCTACAGCTGTCAACCCTAAAACTAAAACTTGACGCTGCACTAGGTGCCTAAAATGTATCGTGGGTCAGCCCTGGTCTGATAAAATCCTGTTCCGCTATTCAATCACGATGGCCTAGGCTGACACTTACGGGGGAATCAGGGTATGAATTCACTGGGACGACACATTTTGGTCGAGTTCTTCGGCTGTGCCGCAGACATTCTCAACGACGTGCCGCTGATCGAAAGCAGTATGGTGACCGCCGCCGCCGATGCCGGGGCAACCGTCATTAGTTCCGTATTCCACCACTTTTCCCCCTTTGGGGTGTCGGGGGTGGTGGTGATACAAGAAAGCCACCTGGCGATTCACACCTGGCCCGAATACCGCTATGCGGCGGTGGACCTATTCACCTGCGGCGATACGGTTAATCCCTGGGTCTCCTTCGACAAACTCAAGGCCGCCTTTCAGGCTGACTATGGCTCGGCCCTAGAACTAAACCGTGGTCAGCTCGAACTGTTCGAGCGGATCGACATCGACTTGGGGGAACTGCGGGATGAGGCCACCAATAAACTGATTACCCCCAAGCAAAGTCGTAGTGTTTGGTTTACGGATAAGAACGACGATATTGCCCTGTCGATTCGCCACAAGGGCGATCGCGTCTTCCGTGAAAAATCCGCTTACCAAACCGTAGAAATTTTCGATACCTTTGCCTACGGCAAAATGCTGACCATCGACAGCATGGTGATGTGCAGCGAAAAGGATGAAAACGCTTACCACGAGATGATCATCCACGTCCCCATGCTGCTCAACCCCAGCTTCAAAGACGTGCTAGTGATCGGCGGCGGTGACGGCGGCAGCGTGCGGGAAATTTTGCGTCACCCCCAGGTCGAGCAGGTCACCATGGTGGAAATTGATGAAGCGGTGGTGCGGGCCTCTCGGGAACACCTACCCTCCCTTTCTGGTTCTTTGGGCGACCCCAAACTCGATCTGCGTATCGAAGATGGTATTGCCTTCGTGGCTAACGCCCCCGATGCCAGTTACGACCTGATTGTGATTGACTCCTCTGACCCGGTGGGGCCATCAGAAGGGTTGTTTAGTACCGAGTTTTACCAGCAGGTGTACCGCTGCCTGAAGCCAGGTGGCGCGATCGCGGCCCAAAGTGAGTCCCCCCGGTTTAATCAGCAGGCCTTTGTGGATATTCACCATTGCCTGAAGGGTATTTTTGGGGCTGATCATGTCCAGTGTTATTTGGCCTTTATTCCCACCTATCCTACCGGTATGTGGAGCTTCAACTACGCCACCAAGGGGGCCGCGCACCCCATCGAGGGGCTCGATCCAGATCGATCCGCCGCCTTTGCCGCTCAGCACAACTTACAGTATTACAATGTCGGCATCCACCAAGCTGCTTTCGCCTTGCCCACCTTTGTGAAAACCATGTTGTCCAAGGGGTAAGGAGATCAGGCGGCATCAACAGGTTATGACCTCTTTATTTACACCTCTGCAAGACTTTGACCCCAGCGGGGTTGGCCTGGATAATGGCAACCTCTACGGCTTGCCCTGCGACTATGACACCGCCAACATGATTATTTTTGGCATCCCCTGGGAGGCGACTGTGTCTTACCACACTGGCACTGCCCAAGGTCCCCGCCGGGTGCTAGAGGCGTCCCCTCAGTTGGACCTGTACGACCGCGATAATCCCGACGGCTGGCGGCAGGGGATCTTTATGCCCCCGATTCCAGAGCATTTGTATGAGTTGAATCAAGCGGTGCGGGAGTCGGCCAATCGGGTGATTCAGGCCACAGAGGAGGGCATTGCGATCGCCTCCCAGCCCTTACTGCAAGCAGACCTTGACTGGGTCAACCACGGCTGTGAACACATGACCGGCTGGCTCTATGCCCAGGCCACTGCGGCCCTAGATCAAGGGAAACAGGTGGGAGTTATTGGTGGCGACCACAGTGTACCGCTGGGATTCCTGCAAGCTCTAGCCAAACGCCATCCTAACTTTGGCATCCTGCATATTGATGCCCATGCCGACCTGCGCCAGGCCTACCAGGGCTTTCGCTATTCCCACGCCTCAATTATGTATAACCTGCTGGACTTACCCCAGATCAGCAAGCTCGTGCAGGTGGGCATCCGCGACCTGTGCCACGACGAAGTAGCGCTGATCCAGCAGTCTGACGGGCGGATTGTCACCCACTACGACGACGTCATCAAAGAAAACACCTACCGGGGTCTTGCCTGGATGCAGCAGTGCGAGGCGATCGTGACAGAACTGCCCGAGTTGGTCTATGTCAGCTTTGATGTGGACGGTCTTGACCCCAAGCTGTGCCCCCATACCGGCACCCCGGTGCCCGGAGGCTTGGAATTAGAAGAAGTATTTTGCCTGCTGCGTCAGGTGGTGCGTAGTGGACGCCAAATCATCGGCTTTGATCTGTCAGAGGTCGGCGACGGCGAATGGGATGGTAACGTCGGGGCCAGGGCTGTTTACAAGCTTTGCTGTTTAATGCACCTAACTAAGGACTAGTGCAGAAAGGCACCAATAGGCCAATCGTTTAGGGAGCTTGAAACGACTGTAAGTCAAGGATTTTTCACTTTGAATTTTGCCTTTTGAATTCCGCGTCGCAGCACTAGGGTGTCTTCCAAAGGAAGACATGGTATGAACGACCTCGCTCAACCTTCAGGGATCGAGTGTTGAGCAAAGTCGTTTCGTTTTCGCATAAGCCAAGTACCAGGCACTCGCTTTGCCAAGGCCAACGCGTCGGGTCTCCCGCAGAGAGAATGTGCGATCAGCGAGTCCCTTAGTAGGCGAGCAGATCACCAAATATCCAACCAATCTGGTCGGTCATGGCACCGCTGGCGGGTCTAACCTTATACCAAACGCCATCAGTCTGCCACTGTTCGGCCAAGATCAACACCTCAGCTCCCCGACGCAACTGATACGACATAGGATAGTTTTGGGAAGGGCCAACCCGTACATTAGCCAGGCTAGCGTCGACTGTAGCTCGGCGAGCATTTTGATTGTCAACGGTCACAATGGTGGCCACCCTGGACATGTTGTCGTATTGACATCTGACGTTATAGGTTTGCCCGCCCCGGGTCACACTCATAGTCACGTCAGCCCCAATCATCCGGCCACCGCTGCCAGTTACCAAATGGCTTTCTACCACATTATTAAACGTGAGTAGCTGTCGTTCGGCCTGTTGTTGACAGGCTTCGCGGGCACGACCAAGATGGAATTCTTCATCGCCTACGTCGGTACCAGCTTGGGCCGCTGGAAGCATCACCATACTGGCTAATGCGGAAAAAGTAATGATCTTGCTAAATGTGTGAATACTCACAGGTATCCGATTCTCCTCATAAGTAACTGAAGGCATGGCACTTCACATACCAAGCAATTCACCCTATCAAGCAAATACCTGAAAACTATATGGTCAGACATATGTAGTGACTCCCGATCGAGTAGTGACTCCCGATCGAGTGAGGTGCACCTGGGCTGAGGTCTAGATCCCCCCAGCTTGTCGCTGTCTAAGTTATGCGCTTTCACCTGCCTTAATAAGGGGGCAGGCAGGGTAGTTTTATTGTCATGGAAGAATATTCTCTCCTGGTCCGTCGCCCCAGCTGAGCCCGTCGCCCATGACAACCGCGCTGGCTCCATTAGCAGCCTTACTTACAGCATCATTAACTGATCGGCCCTGAGGATCTTGAGCTAGTGGGGTTAAGGCCTATATTTCAGTGCTAACTGGCCCATTCTATGGCACCCTGGGAAATGGTTGCTGCAACTGCAATCAATCGCTTTTCCCCGCACTGGTAACCATAGAGCAACGGCTATGCAAACGCTTCCTAACCCCGTCACCCAGGTTTCACCCACCGCCGACGTTGCCCCCATCGACACCACCATCCACCGCCGCCAAACTCGGCCAGTGCCAGTGGGCAGTGTCACCATTGGGGGCGGACACCCGGTCGTCGTCCAGTCGATGATTAATGAAGACACCCTGGATATTAAAGGGTCCGCTGCCGCCATTCGTCGGCTACATGAATTGGGCTGTGAAATTGTTCGGGTGACGGTACCCAGCATGGCCCATGCCAAGGCCCTGGCCGACATCCGTAAAATTTTAGAAGATACCTACCAGCCCGTTCCCCTGGTGGCCGATGTGCACCACAACGGCATGAAGATCGCCCTAGAGGTGGCCAAACATGTCGATAAAGTGCGGATTAATCCTGGTCTATATGTGTTTGAAAAACCCCAGGTCGGCCGCACCGACTATTCCCAAAGCGAGTTTGAGGATATTGGAGCTAAGATCCGCGACACCCTGGAACCACTTGTGGTGTCCCTGCGGGACCAGGGCAAAGCCATGCGCATTGGCGTCAACCACGGCTCCTTGGCCGAGCGGATGCTGTTTACCTACGGCGACACCCCTGAGGGCATGGTGGAGTCGGCCCTAGAATTTATCCGCATTTGCGAATCCTTAGACTTTCGCAATCTGGTGATTTCCCTGAAGGCGTCTCGGGTGCCAGTGATGATTGCGGCCTATCGGCTGATGGTGCAGCGCATGGATCAACTGGGTATGGACTACCCCCTGCACCTGGGGGTCACCGAAGCTGGCGACGGCGAGTATGGTCGGATTAAATCCACAGCCGGTATTGGTACCCTGTTAGCCCAGGGCATTGGCGATACGATCCGGGTTTCCCTGACCGAAGCTCCAGAGAAAGAAATTCCCGTGTGCTATAGCATTTTGCAGGCCCTGGGACTCCGTAAAACCATGGTGGAATATGTGGCCTGCCCCTCCTGCGGCCGCACCCTATTCAACCTAGAAGACGTGCTCCATGAGGTCCGAGAAGCCACCAAGCACCTAACTGGCCTAGATATTGCGGTAATGGGCTGCATTGTCAATGGGCCGGGGGAAATGGCTGATGCTGACTATGGCTATGTGGGTAAAACACCAGGCTACATTTCTCTCTACCGGGGCCGGGAGGAGATTAAGAAGGTGCCGGAAGATCAGGGGGTTGAGGAACTGATCAACCTGATCAAAGCCGATGGCCGCTGGGTGGATCCTTAAAGACAACCTCCCCTGCTTCTCAGGATTGCTATCAGGTGGAATAGCTCTCCTCCCTGCCTTATAGGGGATGCTGCTGCCTAAAGGGCCACGCTAGGATCACCCTAGACGACATCCCCTAGGAGGTTTCTATGACCCAGTCCAACCGTTCTTGGGACTTCGGTCGCTTTGTCCAAACCCTGGATTTTTTCGACTCTATTCCGATTGTTAGCTGGGTGCAAAATATGATGTCTGGTGCCAATGCCCCTCAGCCTCCCCAAGTACAAGATGGGGTACTGTTTGATTTCACCCAGCCTGCCCCGGAGCAAGTGGCGATTTGGGGTGCCCTGGATGATGTGGTGATGGGAGGCGTCAGTGACAGTGGCTTTCAGGCAGGGGAAGGCGCTGCCCGATTTACGGGGCTGGTTTCCACAGAAAATTCTGGTGGTTTTGCATCGATTCGTACCCGCAATTTTGATCCACCTCTGAACCTGTCTACCTATCGAGGTATTGAGCTACGGGTACAGGGAGATGGCCAACGGTACAAGTTCTTTCTGCGCGATCGCGATGGCTGGGATGCGATCGCCTATGGCTATTCCTTTGACACCACCCCCAATGAGTGGGTCACAGTTCAGATTCCGTTCACCGAGCTCACGCCAGTCTTTCGGGCCAAGACCCAGCCGGAGGCTCAACCCTTGGACCCTGGTAATATTCGCTCGTTGCAGCTGATGCTCAGCAAGTTTGAGTACGACAAAGCCCTGAACCCCCACTTTACCCCTGGCCCATTTTGCCTGCTGGTGCAGACCATCGCCGCCTTTCGTTAGAGATGGGGGAGTTTTGAGTTTTGAGTTGAAGCCGTAGCGTGGGTTAGGCGGCCGGGGATAGGGCGATCGCTAGGTCACCTAAGTCACCCGCCGTAACCCACGGCTGGGGGACTGCCCCTCCCAGGAGGAGATGCCGAGACCCAAAACCCAAAACCCAAGATCTCCCCCAAGCCCCTGTTAAATACTGAAATTATTTGTTGCAAAACTTAAAGCGCCGTCAGATCTCCCAAAAGCCCTGATAAACTAGCATTCAGTGATTTGAATGACATCTCCAGATTCTGCCTTGAGCAGGTAGGGCCTAGGCCCGAGGCTTTATGGCTCGTAGTCCCGTGTAAATGGCTTATAGCCCTGTTTAAGGCTTATAGCCCTGTTTAATAGGACTAGACACATCTAAATCAACCGCGCAATCACGAACTCATGGTAGATTCCCTTAAAAAGCCTGAATTTCAAGAAATCCGACCGGGAGTTAAAACTCCAGCCAAAGACACCATTCTGACGCCCCGGTTTTACACCACCGACTTCGACGAGATGGCCGCTATGGACATCTCTATCAACGAAGATGAGCTGATGGCCATTCTAGAAGAATTCCGGGCTGACTATAACCGCCATCATTTTGTGCGGGATGAGTCCTTTGACCAGTCCTGGGACAGCATGAGTGGTGAGACTCGTCGCCTGTTTGTGGAGTTTCTAGAGCGCTCCTGTACCGCCGAGTTTTCTGGGTTCTTACTCTACAAAGAGCTAGGACGGCGGCTTAAGGGCAAAAGCCCGGTGTTGGCCGAGTGCTTTAATCTCATGTCCCGAGATGAAGCTCGCCATGCTGGCTTCCTCAACAAAGCCATGTCAGACTTCAACTTGCAGCTTGATCTGGGCTTTTTGACCAAGAGCAAAAAGTATACCTTCTTCAAGCCCAAGTTCATCTTCTACGCCACTTACCTATCCGAGAAAATTGGCTACTGGCGCTATATCACCATCTATCGCCACCTTGAATCTCACCCCGAAAATGAAATTTATCCGATCTTCCGGTTCTTTGAAAACTGGTGTCAGGATGAAAATCGCCACGGCGACTTCTTCTCTGCCCTGATGAAAGCTCAGCCGGAAATTCTGAACGACTGGAAAGCGAAGCTGTGGTGCCGGTTCTTTCTGCTGTCGGTGTTTGCCACCATGTACTTGAATGACCTCCAGCGCAGTGGGTTCTACGCTTCCCTTGGTCTCGATGCTCGGGACTACGACATCCACGTGATTGAAAGAACCAATGAAACCGCTGGGCGAGTATTCCCGGTGATTTTAAATGTCGATCACCCCGAGTTCTTTAAGTCTCTAGATGTGGCGGCAGCCGCTAATGCCAAGATGGCCGCTGTGGCTGAGTCAAATCAACCCAAGGTTGTGCAACAGTTGCGGAAGCTCCCCCATGTGGCCGCCATTGGCTGGCAAATGGTGAAGCTTTACTTCATGAAGCCCATTGATATGACCACCGCCCATGGCCAGGTTCGTTAGGCAAATCGCCTGCCCTGCCCAGCGTTGATGTAAGTGCTATCCTCGTTTCCCCCAACGGCTTTGTTCTTTGAGCAAAGCCGTTTTTTTCAAAATGTTCGAGTTATGGATGGTAATGTGCTAAATCCACTCTATTGGCTGGCGCTTCCCTTCGTTGGCAAAGCCTTGGGCCAGAGCGATCGCGCCTTTTGGGTTAAAGTCTGGTTGACCTCAATTTTGGCCGTTGGCCTGCCCTTGGGGCAACAGCCGGTGAACGCCCAGGACGTGGATGCACAGGATGCTGGGGCCTCAGCCCTCTCATTTGAATCCTTTACCATTGAACCATCGTCTTCCCTGGGGGATCTAACCTTTGATCACCCCCTGCTGCAGCCATTCCAGGTCGATTTTCCGTCCCCCTTTGACGGGTATTCTCGCCATGGCGATCCCCTCGATGGGTCTGTTGGCCGTGTGGGGCATCAACCAGCGATCGCCCAGCAGCCAGACCTAGACCTAGACCCCGCCATTATTGAAGGTAGCCCTGTGCTGCAGCGGTGGTTACAGGGTCCGCCAGATATCACCCACGATATTCAGCACCAGCCTAGCTTTCGACCCCGGTTACGGGTAGGTTACGCCCACTTTCCATCTACGGATAGCATTGGCGGTATTGCCCTGGGTGTTGAAGATCTGTTTGTGTTGCCCAGCACAGGACTAACGATAAGTGGCGACTACAGCCGAGGCCGCCGTGGTCTGCGGCAGGACTACGGCGCTGAAGCCCGCTACTATCTACTCCCCTTGGGGGGATACGTTAACCTAGCCCCGACGGTAGGCTATCGAGCCTTAACCACCCCCACCTATAGCACCGATGGCCTTAGCCTCGGACTGCGTCTCATGGTAGTACCCTCCCGGGGAGGGGCAGCGGATTTAGCGATTAGCCACCAGTGGGTTGCCGTCGGTGGCGATCGCGAGGTAGGGTTAACTCGATTTAGTCTGGGCTATGCTGTCACGGGCCAACTGCGATTGGGGACCGACTTACAGTTCCAAAACTCTCAGTTCGGCCAAGACAGCCGCCTGGGTCTATCGCTGGAATGGTTGCTGTAGGTTAGTTACTCCAATTACCCCAGAGTCGCCGTCTGTAAGGATGGTTCCACCGCACTGGCTAGCTTACGCAACAGTTGAGCTGTCATGTCAAAGTCGACGCAGGCATCGGTAATGCTTTGACCGTAAGCCAGATCCCGCAGGTCCTTAGGAATGGATTGGTTACCCGCCTTTAGGTGGCTTTCTATCATCACCCCCAGAATATGGCGAGAGCCACTCTGTACCTGGGCGGCCACATCGTCTAGGACAGCCACCTGACGGTTATGATCTTTGTTGGCATTGGCATGGCTGCAATCCACCATCATCCGTGGATTCAGGTTGAGCTTAGCCATTTCTTCAGCCGCTTTGGCTACGTGGTCGTGGCTAAAGTTAGGACCTCCCTTGCCCCCCCGCAGCACCAGATGGCAGTCGGGGTTACCGGTGGTCGTGACAATACTGGCCAGACCGTGCTGGTTAATGCCCAGGAAATGGTGGGGCTGACTAGCGGCCAACATCGCATTCATTGCCGCTTGCAAGCTCCCGTCGGTGCTGTTTTTAAAGCCGATGGGCATGGATAGCCCCGAGGCCATTTCCCGGTGGGTTTGGCTTTCGGTGGTGCGTGCCCCGATCGCCGTCCAGGCAATCACATCGGCAATATACTGGGGGGTGACTGGATCCAGTAGTTCGGTGGCAGCGGGTAGCCCCAGGTGGGCCAAATCCAGCAACAGCTTACGAGCCAGGCGTAACCCCGTGTTGATATCGTAGCTGCCATCCAAGTGGGGATCGTTAATCAGCCCTTTCCAGCCCACATTGGTGCGGGGCTTTTCAAAGTAGACCCGCATTAAAATTTCCAGTTGGCCCGACAGTTCGTGGCGCAGGTTGGCTAGCTTTTGGCCGTACTCATAGGCGGCATCCACATCATGCACCGAACAGGGACCGACAATCACCAACAGACGGCGATCTTCGTTATAGAGAATGTGACGGATGCGATCGCGAGCCTCGGCCACCAGCGCGGCGGCCTCAGAGGTCATAGGAAACTCATGGTGCAGTAGGGCGGGGCTGACCAAGGGACGTGTCTCGACAACGTGAAGATCTTGGGTTTGATACATGAAATTGACTCAGTAGCGTGTGATGCAGGGGAACAGCCTATTTTAAAGATGGTAACTTACCTTCCCCATTGTGCAGGTCAGGGGTCCGGATTATTGGCCAAGGCTAAAAAACGCAATACAGTGTCAGCGACAAGAGGGTCAGCGACAAGAGGGTCAGCGACAAGAGGG
>SLIY01000377.1 GCA_007135385.1 Leptolyngbyaceae cyanobacterium CSSed165cm_216 | reverse complement strand
TAATAGCTTCCTCAATCTCAAGGAATAATTCTAAAAGCAAGGACCGATCACGCATAAATGGCCTCTCGATCAATGCGAGCTTTGAGATATGGGTTCATGCCCTGCCAATAGCGGATGACATCGACCTTTGAGCCAAAAATTTTCTCTAGCTCCTCTCTGAGGCAGACCCGATTGAGCATGTTAGGAGGCATCAAAACCACAACATCAAGATCGCTAGAAACAGTAGCTTCGCCCCTCGCAACAGAGCCGAAAATACCAATTTCCTGCACGCCATAGCACTCTGCCATCCTCAGTTTGAGAGCCTCAAGCTGAGCCATGACATCGTGTTTAAGCATAGGTCTAGGGGACTGAACAATTTGTTGTAGAAACTTATCGTGCGTCATGGAAGGTAAGAGTGGACAGGTAAGCGAGCGGAGACTGGTTTTGGTTACGACTTTTTGCACGGTTCGCTGTTTTGCATCCATCACCCTCTGTCCTCCACACAATCCTCTTAAGGTCCATCTTAATCCCTAGAACACCTGTCCAGCATAGACCCCTGGGATCTGCCCTGGGATACCCCGAAACCCAGGGCCAATCAGCCTAAGAACCCTGGGATCTGTCGGGGCCTGCTTGGGGGCAGGGCGCTTCTCTATAATGAGAAGTCTGTCCATCACGGTTGTTCCATGGTCTGGATTGTTGCCACCTTTTACAAATTTGTCCCCCTGAGTCAGCCGGGGGCGCTGCGGATCGAGCTATTGGAGCAGTGCCTGAGCTGGGGATTGCGGGGTACGATCTTGCTGGCCAGCGAGGGACTGAATGGCACCGTGGCGGGCGATCGCAACCCCATTGACCAACTCCTGACCTGGCTGCACGGTCATCCTGAGGTGGGCTACTTTCCCCACCAAGAATCCACCACCGATGAGCTGCCGTTTGAACGGATGAAGGTAAAGCTAAAGCGGGAAATTGTCACCCTGGGGCGACCGGAGGTCAACCCGGCGCAGCAGCCGGTGGGCACCTATGTCGATCCCCACACCTGGAACCAGGTAATCAACGACCCTGAGGTGATGCTGATCGACACCCGCAACGACTTTGAAGTGCAACTCGGCAGCTTTCAGGGGGCGATCAATCCCCAGACCCAATCATTCCGGCAACTGCCCGACTATGTGGCCACCCACCTGGACCCGGCCCAGCACAAAAAAGTCGCCATGTTTTGCACTGGCGGCATTCGCTGCGAAAAGGCCACCGCCTACCTGCGATCGCAAGGCTTCGAGCAGGTTTACCATCTGCAAGGGGGCATTCTGAATTACCTAAAGACGGTGCCTGAAGCGGAAAGCCTGTGGCAAGGGGACTGCTTTGTGTTTGACGATCGCGTCACCGTCAATCATCAGCTTGCCCCAGGCCAGTACCAGCTCTGTCTGGGCTGTGGCCATCCCGTCAGCCCAGAGGAGCAGACTTTGCCCACCTACGAGCCAGGCATTAGCTGCCCCCATTGTTACGCAGATCTAACTCCCGAGCGGCGCGATCGCCTGGCCCAACGACGGCGCCACCGCTAGTACCACGACCTCAAGCGAATACAGCTGCCATACCCCCTTGAACAAGGCGATCACCCTTGGGCTTCAGAGGATGAGGCTGGACTATCAATGGACTCTAGAGCATCGGTACAGGATATCAAGATCCCTGGGGTCTTGACCCCAAGGACGACAAATTTTGGAGGCTCCCAGCCAGAACCCAGGGATCTATACCGGCGTTCTAGCTGGCTCCCTACCTGGGATAGAGACAAGAGCGGGGGACCGTCGGTACCCTAGACGCCATCCAGTATCGTGGATGCTGGTTTTTCAAAAATATTTTTCAAAAAAGTAGTGTGTCGCCGTGGAAGACAATGTGATGCCCAGTCCGTCCAACAGCCAGGATTCAGGCCAAAAACCTCCCGCTGTTCATTGGTGGTGGTGGCTAGCTGGGGGGGTGGGGGTATTGCTGATCGCCCTATTCGGCTATGTCTATGCCAAGGGCGTTTTTCGCACAGCACCAGAATATAGTATTGCCAATGCCCCCACCTTAGAGGATCCACAGTTTCATCTCAGCCTGGTGGGGTTGACCAATGCCGTAGCCACCACTGGGTACATGACCGGCTTTTGGGACAATGTGGACGATATTTATGCGGCCCGCAAAGCCGCTATGGCCCAGGCGGAGCGCCTGATTCAATACGAAACCTACTTTATGACCCCAGGCCGTCGGGCTGATGACTTTGCTGATGTGGTAGTAGAACGGGCCCTGGCCGGGGTGACGGTACAGCTGTTGTTTGACCATCAGGGTACTGAGGCCATGCCAGCAGAGTACTGGCAGCGGCTGAGGAATATGGGGGTGCAGGTAGAGTTTTTTCGCCAACCGGATTGGCGAGCACCGCTGGAATACAATTCGCGATCGCACCGCAAACTCTTAATTATTGATGGTCAGCAGGTGCTGATTGGCGGAGCCGGCATCTCTGACTACTGGGATGGGGTCGAGTTCGACCACGACACCGCTCCCTGGCTCGACTTTGAAGTCGCCTACGAAGGGGAAATTGTGCCCCTGCTGCAGGGCAAGTTTCTGCAGAACTGGGCCTATGCCGGGGGCGACATCAACCTCGATCGAGAGGTCAGCACCGGCCCGGACCAAGAGGTCGTCCCCTTATACATCACAGATGACACCTCAACGCTGAATGAATCGTCCATCCGCATGTTGGTGCAGCTGAGCGCTTTAGCGGCTCGCGAGCGACTCTGGATTGGTAGCCCGTATTTCGTCCCCGATAGCAATACCACCCAAGTGCTGATTGACGCCCAAGATAGTGGTGTCGATGTGCGAGTGTTGACCATGGGTGATGCCACCGACAAACAATTTGTCCACCTCGCCTCCCGAGAGCTGTACGGTGACCTGTTACAGGCTGGTATCGAGATTTGTGAATATCAGCCCAGTATGATGCACGCCAAATTCATGCTGGTGGATGCGGATTGGGTCAGCACTGGCAGCGCCAATTTTGACCCCCGCAGTTATTTCCACAACGACGAACTCAACATCTCCGGCCCCTACCCACAACTGTCTGACGCCGTGGAGCAATTCTTTATCAACGCCATGGACAACAGCCGCTGCCTTTCCTACCCAGAGTGGCAAAATCGACCCTTGACCGAAAAACTGACCGGGCAAGTCGCTTTGATTTTCAAAAATCTGCTTTAAGCCAAGATTTACCATCATGTCAACCCAAGCATCCCGGCTGAGATCGTTGCCTCGGCGGGGATGCGTTTAGGGACCCACTAATGAATAACGTCCCAAGGCCATTCCCGCGATCGCGGAGTAAGACCAGAGGTCTCATAACAAATTCTAGTTGTATACCCTCGAATCAAACCCTGTACCGCTGAGGCTGAGCTTGTTGTTTCGCAAGCGCCATAAAACACAACGTGGCTCCCAAAGGGAGCAAGCCCTAACTCGTTCCGGGGTTTTGTTAACCGGATTTGGTCTGAGGCGGGGATCCACCATGGAATAGTCGCTCTAGTTGGTGCTTTTTTGCAGGCATCTCCCTCAGGCACGAAGGCATAGATGTCTGCGTTAACGCATTCAAAGAATTTTCGCAAACTTTGTTGCGCATTTGTAACAAAGCTGTTACATTGATTTACATAAAGAAACAAAGCGCCCTGGAGGGTCCCCCCCCATGTACACCACCCAACTCGACAATGGCATTCTCAACAACTACGCCGCAGAACCCCCTGTTTACCTAGCGGAGTATCC
>SLIY01000427.1 GCA_007135385.1 Leptolyngbyaceae cyanobacterium CSSed165cm_216 | reverse complement strand
TCGCTCCCGTAATCGTGGTTCAGGGGGTACCGGGCTAGGGTTGACCATCTGTCGCCGTCTGGTGGAGGTACAAGGGGGGCAAATTGAGGTTAAAAGCCAGGTGGGCGAAGGGAGTGAATTTGTCTTTTGGTTGCCCCAGGTTGAATAATGGGGCGCTGGTACTTTGGGTGCTTGAGTTCATTGGCGAGGGATTTCGGAGCATCCTAAGGCAGAACTCTGAGATCTGTACCGGCGTTCTCAGAAGTGCGCCTCAAAATGAGGTGCCCGATAGGGCCGTTACCCCATAGCCGTTACCCTATAGTAGATTTCCGCCTGTGTAGGAATGATGCTGGGACTTTATTACCTGGAGAGCCCCTAGTGCTCTGCAGTATAAGTCAGCCAACCATTCCTGATACCTAATACCTAGAAACCTGACACCCTTAGCAAAGGTGGTCGTAATTCTGCCGGTCAGTACTAGCCGGTCAGTACTAGCCGGTCAGTACTAGGTAGAGTCGGATGACCACTCCAATTTAAGCAACTGCTGGGTCAGGGTAAAGGATTGGCGGCGATCGCAGCGAATCTCTAAAACCCGCACTCCCCGCTGCGGTAAGTAGGCCAAAGCCGCCTGCAGCTGTGGCCAGGTGGTGACCCGCTCATAATTCACCCCATAGGTGGCACAGAGATGGCTCCAATTCACCTGCTGGGGAGTGGCGAAGAAATCCTCAAACGGTGGCTCAAACTGCGCAATAGGCAGCATTTCAAAAATACCGCCCCCCTGGTTATTGATTAATACCACCGTCAAATGTCCCTGAAACTGGGGCAGGGTAAGCCAGCCATTGGTATCGTGCAGTAAGGCCAGATCCCCCGTTAGCAGCACCGTTGGTGGCCCCTGGTGGGCAATTCCCAGGGCAGTGGAGAGGGTGCCATCAATACCGTTGGCACCGCGATTACACCAGGGACGTAGACCGCGATCGCTCGGTGGACAAAACCACTCCATCTGGCGAATTGCCAGGCTATTGGCAATCACAACAGGGGTGCCTGGGGGAAGACAGTGGGCCATTAACCAAGGTACTTTGCCCTCAAATAAAGGGGCTAACTCAGCCAGGGACGTATCTAGCTGTCGCCTAACTTTGCCCTCCAGCCGCAACCACTGCTCACCGTAGGCCGATAGGGGGGGCATAGATGCCTTGGTTGGTAGGACTGCGGTGACGGACTCGACACCGAGTGGCACCGGGGTGGCCGGGCCATGGAGGGGATCTAGGTTAGCCCCCAGGGAATCCAATACCCAGCGGTAGGGCTGGGCCTGGTCCAGCCATTGGCGCAGGACTTTACTGGTGGGCAGGGGACCCAGTTGAATCACCTGGGTAGCATCGAGGTGCTGGGTCCATAAAGACTGCCGGAGGATCGAGTCATAGGTGGTCACCAAGTAGGGATGCTGAGAGGCCGCATGGCGTAGGGGCGATAGGGCATCAGCCAACACCGGCCAACCTAAATACTGACTTAGATGGGCTACAGCCGTATTGTATGACCTAGGGTTATGGGGCTGGGCCGGGCCGGCAATGATCAGACCGCGATCGCAGTTCAGCCAGGTATATAACCCAGGGATAGGCCCAACTAGCCGGGGGGAGCTGGGTTGCTCAACCGTCGTCAAGTGCTCAAAAAAGTCCCTAGTCTCTATAGCCTGTAGCCCCACCACCGAGCCATCAGCCACTGGGGCCAAGGGGTCACGGAAAGGACAGTTGAGGTGAACTGGCCCTGGTACAGGCCACTGCGATCGCTGCCAGGCCTGTACCAGGGTTTGGCGCAGATAACGTAACATCGCTAGATCAGCCGTGGGGGGAGCCAGTTCGGCATACCATTGGGTAAACTGACCAAATAGCCTCTGCTGGTCAATGGTTTGGCCAGAGGCACAGTCTCGCAGTTCCGGAGGGCGATCGGCCGTCATCACCAGCAAAGGGACTCGACTTTCCTTGGCTTCAATCACAGCCGGATAGTAGTTAGCCCCAGCCGTGCCCGATGTACAGACCAAGGCCACAGGTCGCCCCGTGGCCTTGGCCTGCCCTAGAGCAAAAAATGCCGCCGATCGCTCGTCTAAGATGGGCAACGCCTCCAGACGGGGATGACTGGCTAAAGCCACCGTCAGCGGCGTCGAACGCGACCCTGGCGAAATCACCACAGTCTGCATCCCCAACCGCGCCAGGGACTCCGCTAGCACCGAGGCCCACAACGTATTTGCATTGCGAAAGTCAAGGGTCATGGGCGACTACAACAACGCCTCGCCCAAGGCCCGAAACTTCAGCTGAATCTCGGCCCATTCGCGAGTTGGATTCGACCCTGCCACAATACCAGCTCCAGCGTAGAGTCGAGCCCAGTTGTGATCAATTAGCGCCGAGCGGATGCCAACAATAAACTCACTATCACCATTTGCCCCAATCCACCCGAGGGGAGCCGCATACAGTCCCCGATCAAAGGACTCAAACCGGTGAATTTGTTCGCAGGCATCGTAGGTGGGCACCCCAGCTACAGCTGGGGTGGGGTGAAGCGCTTCTACCAACTGTAGGGGGTGGGTATCCACTGAGAGTCGGGCCTGAATGGGGGTGTGCAGGTGTTGAATATTCGATAGTCGCCGTAAGGTGGGGGCCTTAGGATAGGTGGGATGCAGACCCAGATCCATCAGCTTTTGGGCTAAAAACTCAACCACCAGGCGATGTTCCCCCTGTTCCTTAGGACTCCGCAACAGCTGCAGGGCCAACTGACGATCGGCGTGGGGGCTATATCCCCTGGGGGCAGACCCAGCTAATGCATCAGTAATCAGGTTCCCTTGGCGTACACTTAACAACCGTTCAGGGCTAGCCCCCATAAACCGCTGCCCCTGACCATTTCCCACCGAAAAGACATAGCAGTCAGGGTAGCGCTGACGGAGCTGCCCCAGGGACGGCAAGGGTTGGAACGGCTCTGTCCGAACCCAATCAAAAGCATGGGCTAAGACAATTTTCTGGAGTTTGTGGCGAGCAATATGCCCTAGGGCTGTAGCCACAGCCGCCTTAAACTGGCTCTCCGCCTGGGCCGTTGGTTCTATGGGCTGGGGCCGCAATGGTAAGGGACTTGGCCACTGCTGTTGGCTGAGGCGATCGATCGCCTGAATGCAGGTTTCTAGATCTGAAAGAACAGCAGCAGGAGCCGTGCTAGGGGTGAGGCGCACATTCAAGGTTAAGGTGCAGCGGTTTCCCTGACGCAGCAGTTGCCACTGAGGTAAGACCACAGTGGCCCCTGGGAACCCGATGCAGCCATGGCTGCCCTGAGCAAAAAACGTGAACGAACAAAAAAACCGGGGCAAGCTGGTGCGACCCAGCGCTACAATTGGCACCTCTGGAGCCTGATAATGCTGAGTTTGGCACCCCCAAGCATCAATAAACCGGCGGGCCTGGGCAAATCGATCAGCCCCAACAATCTGATAGTTAAGTACGCTCCCTAGAGCCACAGCAGCGGTCTGAGTCGCAGCGTTTTCCACATAGAAATGTACGTCCGGGCTATGGGCCAGGTGGGCTAGCACCAACAGCGGGTCAACGGTAGGTACAGCCAGGGTAATGCTAACAAGTTGAGCAGGGTTGGATTGTGCAACCTGAGGTAGGCAGGTAGTTATAAACTGGTGAACGGCCTGAAGATCCTGGCTGGAGGATGGGCAGTAGGGAGCAACTGGCATGAATTCAGAGGTATTAAAGCGGTTGAAATTCACGTTTTAGTAACAATTGGCTGAAAAGTAGTCCAGGC
>SLIY01000194.1 GCA_007135385.1 Leptolyngbyaceae cyanobacterium CSSed165cm_216 | reverse complement strand
GGGCTTAACCTGAAGATAGTCAGGGGCAGCACCGCTGCCCTGCAACAGCGGATACAGGGAAGCGGTCTTGTTCCTGGAAGACGGCATGGTGCTCTTTCATGCGGAATAGCAGATAGTTTGGTTGGATACAGTTGCAATCCTCTGACATTCTCCCAGAGTATCGGTATCTGCAAATCTGGCGCTACCCATGGTTGGGTGTGTTCACATCATATGGCAAAGCCGCAATCTTGGGTCATGGCTGATAGCGTTTTACCAAGCCGTGACGAGCCTGCTCTCGGTCGTCGAAGTGGATCTTTTCAGTCCCCAGAATTTGATAGTCTTCATGGCCTTTACCGGCAATCAGCACCCCGTCTCCGGGTTGGGCCATGGCAATGGCGGCAGCAATGGCGGTGGCCCGATCGCCTATCACCTGGTCAGCCCCCAGCTCCGCTGGAATCCCTGCCACAATATCCTGCAGAATTCGGTCGGGGTCTTCGGTGCGGGGGTTGTCAGAGGTGACCACCACCACATCGGCCAAATCATAGGCAATGCCACCCATCTGGGGCCGTTTGGTGCGATCGCGATCGCCCCCGCAGCCAAACACACAGATCAGCCGACCCGGCACAAAGGGGCGAGCCGCCTGGAGGGAATTCTTCAAGCTATCGGGGGTGTGGGCATAGTCCACAATCACACTGATGTCTTGGTTGGGGGCCACAGTCACCTGTTCCATCCGGCCTGGTACCCCGCCAAACTGAGGTAGGGCTGCCGCTACCGTGTCCAGCGAAATCCCCAGGTGGAGCACCGCCCCCACCGCTGCCAGCAGATTTTCCAGGTTAAATTGCCCCACCAAGGGCGAGGTAAACGCGATCGCCCCTAGTGGCGTGTGCAGGGTACCGGTCACCCCCGTCGCCTGGTAAGCCAAATCCCCAGTGTACAGGTCGGCGTTGGGGTCTGCGGTGCTGTAGCGCCAGACCCGCTCGGGGGGCAGCTGCGCCACCAGCCGCTGTCCGTAGGGGTTGTCCCCATTCACCACGGCCCGCCCCACCAAATAGGTATCGCTGAATAGCAAGGCCTTGGCCTTGAAATAGTCTTCCATATCCCGGTGGTAATCCAAGTGATCCTGGGTCAGGTTGGTAAATACCCCCACCTCAAAGGGGCAACCCCACACCCGCTGTTGGGCTAACGCATGGGAACTCACCTCCATCACCCCGTAACGACAGCCAGCGGCCACCGCCGCCGCTAAATCCCGCTGCAAATCCACCGCAAAGGGGGTGGTGTACAGGGCCGTCTGTTGATGCCCTGGCCAGCGGCGATAGAGGGTGCCCAAGAGGGCGGTCGGCTGATCAGCGGCCCCGAGTAAATGCTCGATCAAGTGGGTGGTGGTGGTTTTACCATTGGTGCCGGTCACCCCCACCAGTCCCAGCTGCTGGGCCGGGTAGCCGTAGAAGCGGGCGGCCACTTCCGCACAGGCGATCGCCATGTTGGCGGCCGGAATCACCCAGGGGGAGCCATCGGTGGCTGGCCGCTGCTGCAGGGCTTGGGGTGACACCAACGCCGCGATCGCCCCAGACGCCAGGGCACTGGGCCAAAATTCTCCGCCATCCACCCGCGTCCCCGGCATACCGATAAACACATCCCCGGGCTGGCAGGCATGGGAATTGGTACACAGCCCCTTAACCTCCCTGTCCCCCCCCTGGGCGGGTCGGCTAAACCCAGCGCTGATAATCTCGGCAGGTAAGCCATCAAGCAGTTGGCGCAGCTTCATGTCAGCAACTCCTTACATCACTGAAAGTTGCTTTATTCTGCCTTACCTTGGTCCAAATAAGTCTGTATCAATTGCTCCACCCTGGCCTGAGAAGCCCGGGGAGATAACCGAGGCAACGCCATTTCCTCAGGCCCTGAGGCAGTTTGACGCACCTGACACAGCACGGGAATATCGTATTGGTAGCGCTGAAACCAGTCGTCGCGGGTGGTGATATCCCGAATTTCTAAGTCAAAGGGCAAATGGCTGGCCGCCGCTAATTTTTCCGCTAGACCTTCGCACAGGTGACAGCCAGGCTTGCTATACAACACAAATTTCATAACAACCGGGTTGAGGTTTCTTCGGGGGGCGGCTGTGGGGCCGGGGGGAGTGACAGGGGATCTAGGCCTGACAACTGAGATTGCTGCCGAGGGCGTTCGAGCACGTCAACAATCCAGGCCTCTTCAATCCAGACCTTGGAAATCACCGCCAGGGGCAGAGCCAACACCAATCCCAGGGGACCTAAGAAGGTAGCAAAAAAGATTTGGGAAATCAGGGTAGCCGCCGGCAGCAGAGAGACCTTTTTCTGCATAATCATCGGCGCAAACCAGTAACTCTCCAAGTTTTGGATCATCACATAGAGCACGATCACCAGCAGAGCTTGCTGCGGTGATTGCAAGAGGGCCACAAAGACAGGGAAGACGGCACTAAGGGCCGGACCCAAATTGGGGATAAAGTTAAATAGCCCCGCCAGAACCGCATGGGCAAAGGCAAAGGGAACCCCCAGCAACACTAGCCCAGTAAAGCTGAGGGTGGCTACAAACATGGAATTCAGGGCCACTCCCCCCAGCCAAAATATCAGCACCTGCTCACATTTGGTCAAAATTTCATCGGCCCGACGGCGATACCCGGAGGGAAACATGCGCATCAACAACTGCCGATAGGCTGGTGGATCCGCCAACATCATTAATGTCAGTACCACCAGCAGCAACACTTGCAATAGAATCGCCACCGAACTCGAGAAAAAGGCTAAAAAGTTGCCAAAAACGGTGCTACTAATCGTTGCCACCTGACCCAGCAAATCGGTCAGGGCCGGTAAGAACTGTAAATCCTGCTCGGGGAACCAGGCGGGCGGGTTGGCCCGAAACGCTTCAAACCAAATGGTGAGTTGATCAAACCCCTTAGGAATGAGGGTGATCAACTCTTGAAACTGGCTAATAAACAGCGGCAGCACTAGACCTAGAAAAATTACCCCGCCCAGTAACACTAGCGAAGCGGTCACCAAAACCGAGCGACTGCGAGGCCAACCATAAATCTGACAAAACCGGCGCACCAAACTATTGAGGGCGATCGTAATCACCACAGCGGCAAAAATCAGCAACACAATCTGCCGAAACTGCCACAGAATTACTAAGACAATGCCGAGTAAGACTAAATTGACCCAGTCGATGAACTTCACAGCGACCTCGCCCCATTGCATCTGATTTGGTCGTTTAGATTCGTCCTCTAACAGCCTGATATGCTGGAAGTCTATTGTACCTGGTTAAACCCCTATGGTAGCTCCTTCGTCTTCGTCAATTCGGGATCAACAACATCCAATGATTCGTTCCTTGGCTGATGGGATCGAAGCGACTTGGCGGCAATACCTTGACCTTTCGCCATACCACCTGCCGGAGGATCTCGGCTATGTGGAAGGGCGTCTGGAAGGCGAGCGGCTGGTGATTGAAAACCAATGCTACCAAACCCCGCAATTTCGTAAGCTGCACTTGGAACTCGCCCGCGTTGGGGGCAGCCTCGATATCTTGCACTGCGTGATGTTTCCCCGGCCCGACTACCCGCTGCCGATGTTTGGCTGTGACTTGGTGGGCGGTCGAGGCCAAATTAGTGCTGCGATCGTTGATCTGTCACCGGTGATGGATACCCTGCCATCGTCCTATCAAACCGGCTTGGAGGCCCTGCCCCCTCGCCAGTTTGCCCAGGAGCGAGGGTTACCAGAGTGGGGCACGATCTTCTCCCCCTACTGTCGGTTTATTCGCCCCGACGGTGCCGACGAAGAGGCGGCTTTTATCCAGTTAATTACCGACTACTTGAGGGTGCACTGTCAACAGGCCCAGGCGGCCGCCCCCAATGCCGAGGCGACGGCGACCATTTTGGCTGGGCAGCAACACTACTGCCAGCAACAGCAAAAAAACGACAAAACTCGCCGGGTCTTAGAAAAAGCCTTTGGCCAGGCTTGGGCCGATCGCTACATGACCACCGTCCTGTTTGATCTACCGGACTAGAGGTTACCGGGTCGGCGGCTCCAGGGTTGATTAGAATAAAAATCTCTAAATCTCTAGTTGAGCTGGCTGATGACGACGGTCATCTTGCCGTTTCTAGTTTTCCGTTCCATTTATCGAGTTACCTGACTGGGGCACCGCTATGGCTGTAAGCTATCCTTCCACACCAACCTGCGCTGATTACACTCCCCTAACTCAGCCTGATCAGCCAGCTTCTGCCCAGCCTCGTACAGGGCGGCTGATTGTGTTCACCGGCCCCAGTGGCGTCGGTAAAGGCACCCTGTTAAAGGCGCTGCGTGATCGCTATCCAGCGCTACAGCTGTCGATCTCAGCCACCACCCGCTCACCCCGACCAGGGGAGGTGGATGGTAAGGATTATTACTTTGTCAGCCGCTCCGAATTTCAAGCCATGATCGATCGCGGCGACCTGTTGGAGTGGGCAGAATTTGCTGGCAACCTATATGGCACGCCCCGGCAGGCTGTGTTTCAGCAGGTGAAAGCTGGTGAATGGGTGATTTTAGAAATCGAACTGGAAGGGGCCCGTCAAGTCAGAGAAAGTTTTCCCAAAGCCCTGCAGGTGTTTGTGCTCCCCCCCTCCCTAGAGGAACTAGAGCAACGTATTCGTAGCCGGGGCAAAGATGCTGACGAGGCCATTCAGCGGCGGCTCAAACGGGCCCAGGTGGAAATTGAAGCGGCTTCTGAGTTTGATCGCCAGATTGTGAATGACGACTTGGAGGTCGCCCTAGAACAACTGGAACAGGCCATTTTTGATTAGGAGCCAGGGGGGCAGCGCTAGGGAGTCGACTCGATGGCGGCGGTTGGGGGCAGCCCTTCTAGCACCACCAGTGACTCCGTCACTTCCTGGACCAGGGGAGCGGCCACCGTGGAGCCGAAGGCGTTGGCGCCCTGGGGCTCGTCAATAATTCCCAACACCACGTAGCGCGGGGCATCGGTAGGTAAAATACCGACAAAGCTAGTAATCCGTCCCCGGCCATAGCCTCCGCCGGCGGCTTTTTGAGCGGTGCCAGTTTTACCCCCAATACGGTAGCCTTCCACCTGGGCCGCTTCGGTGCCGTCGGCTACCACCGTCTCCAGCATAGCCATCACTTGCTGGCTGGTTTGAGATGAAAAAATGGGCTGGGGGTTGGGGCGCTCAGGTTCCCAGAGGGTGTGACCATCGCTGTCCACTAGTCCTTGAATCACATGGGGCGTCACTAGCTTACCCCCATTGGCAAGTAGGGCCTGAAGCTGAAGGAGCTTCACCGGGCTGAGGGAAAATCCTTGGCCAAAAGAAGTGGTGGCCGGCTCAATCCGGCTGCGAATGAATTGCTCCCGATCTTTAATATGGCCGGTGGCTTCGGCCGGTAGATCAATACCAGAGGGCTGGTCCAGGGTGATTTTTTTCAGCCAGTTGAGATAGGTTTCGGGGGTCATTTTTTCCATAATCCGCACCATGCCAATATTGCTGGAGTATTTCAGCACGTCGGTAATAGAAATCACCCCTCGCCCTCCCCGCTGGACAAAGTCGTGGTTGCGGATGGTCCAGGGACCAATGCGCAGGCTACCGCTGTCGTTGACCCGTTCATCGGGGGCGATGACCCCCTCTTCCAGCGCGATCGCGATGTTGATTGACTTAAAGGTCGACCCTGGTTCGTAGAGGTCGCTAACGGCCCAGTTTCTAAAGGCACTGAGGTCAGCGTCGTAGTAACGGTTGGGGTCATAGGTGGGGACGGTCGCCAGGGCTAAAATCTCCCCACTGTGGGCATCCATCGCCATCACCGTACCCCGCTTAGCCCCATGGCGCTGTACTACCGCTTGTAGCTCCTGCTGGGCAATGCGCTGCAGGCGACTATCGAGGGTTAACTGCAACCCGGCTGTAGCGGTCTGAGTCGGGTGATCTGGGGCCGCTGTCTCAGAAATTAGCGCTGGGGCCTGGGTTGGCAGCAGCAGTTCGTCTTGGTAAGCCAGTTCCAGGCCAGCCTGGGCCTCACCATCCAAGTTGACAAAACCGATAATCGGGGCAAACAGCTGCTGCTGGGGATAAAATCGCTGCTGCTGGGGAATCAACTCTAGCCCATCCAGGCGTAGTCGCTGAATCCGATTGGCGACGGATTCAGGCAGATCATTCAGCACTCGAATGCCCGTTGGCTGCTGGCCAAACTGAGCCACTAGATCCCGCTCAGGGGTTTCCAGCACTGGGCTCAGGCGAGCCGCCACCTCGCTGGGGGGCAGCTTGAACAGATCGGGGTGGGCATACAGGGTGTAGACAACCCGGTCCACGGCCAAGATATTACCCTGGCGATCGATGATCGGATGGCGTAACTGTCGCTGCACCGTCGGTATATACCGCTGTTGCTGGGCTAGCTGGGCTAGATTGTCCCCTTGCAACAGTTGTAACCAAACCAACCGACTGGCGATCGCCCCCATAGCCAGCATCAACAGCGCCCACACGACTAGAATTCGCAGGCGATTAGACCCCAGGGGACGAGGCGTGGCTACAGGTGCTGATCGCTGGCGTTTACGGCGACGACGGGCGCGGGCCGAAAGGGCAGAACTAGCCATGGGCAATCAACCAATAGATCGATGATTTCAGCCTGGTTCCAGCGGCAGAGAAGGCCATGACTCAATACCCTAAAGGAGCGTCCACTTGAGGCCAGATAAACCGTTCAGGGGTGGCCGCCGGCAGAGGAGGCTGGCCCCGCTGGGGGGAAGGCTGTAAAAAAATAACATGATCGGGGTGAGGGCGCTGTAGCCCATTTACACCAGCTTCCACCTGCTGGGCCAAGTGGTTCTTAAGCACCTCCTGGGCCGTGGTCAATTGCTCTGATTGACGCTGCAGGTGGTGTAGCCGCCGAGTTGATTGAGTTAGCTGCCGATCCACATACACCGAGGTGCCATAACTGACTAAGGCCAAACTAACCAAGGCCCCGGCCATCACCGCCGACACCACCTGCACCTGAGACAGCAGCTTCACTAACGGACTAGGAGGCCGCAGGGGCACCGGCCGCACATTGGTCAAACACGACATGGGCACCACTGTAGAGGTCCTCAATCGCCGCGATCGCCGCCTTTCCCGAGCATTACCACTAGCAGCCCCGGTGCCTGGGGGTACCGGACGAGGTACATAGGATTTTAGAGCAGCAGCCATAGTCAACCCACACCACACACAGAACTGAGGTTAGGATACTCCATTCTGCCAATTTTGAACGCTAGGGGTCAAAATCCGCTACAGCTTGGTACCACAGGCCGAGCAAAAGTTACTAGTGGCGGTGTTTTGATGTCCACAACTAGCACATTCGGCGTATTCTAGGCCGCTCCCTTGAACCTCCGGTAACCCTAGCATTTGATGGTTACCCTTACCCGGGGCCACCATCGGGTAACAATTTTCATCGCGGCGCACATGCACATCCATCAGCACAGGACCGTCGTGGACTAGCATGGCGGCAACCGCTGGTTCCAATTGATGTCGCTGGTGAATCACGATACCTTTCAGCCCATAGGCCTGGGCCAAGATCTCAAAGTCAGGCATACCCGCCTGCATATTCGACGATGAGTACCGCTCTCCATAGAAGGCTTGCTGCCACTGACGCACCATCCCCTGCCAACCGTTATTGATGATCACGGTTTTAACTGGGATACCGTACTGCACCAGAGTACCGAGTTCCTGTAAGTTCATTTGGAAGCTGGCATCACCACTAATGCAAATCACGGTGTCGTGGGGGAGAGCCACCTGGACCCCCATCGCCGCTGGCATTCCAAATCCCATGGTGCCTAGGCCAGCGCTAGAAATCCAACGGCGAGGACCATTCTTGAGGAACTGGGCAGCCCACATCTGATGCTGTCCCACATCCGTGGTGTAATACGCCCTTGGTGCTTGCCGATTGAGTTCAGCGATCACTTCCTGGGGAGACAGCACTTCGGGATAGGTGGGCACCACCAGGGGATAGTCACGACGCCAGCGGTTAATGCGATCGCACCAAGCCTGGGTCTGGCCAGGGGGGGGCACTTGGTTCTCGGCGTCTAGGCGCTGTAGCAAGTTAATCAGCACCTGCTTCACATCCCCCACAATGGGTACTTGAGGGGTACGATTCTTGCCCACCTCAGCCGGATCAATGTCAATGTGAATCACCTGGGCCCGGGAGGCAAACTCATCCAGCTTGCCAGTCACCCGGTCATCAAAGCGAGCCCCCACCGCAATCAAGAGGTCACACTCGCTGACGGCAAAGTTGGCATAGGCCGTGCCATGCATGCCCAACATGCCTACGGCCAGGGGATGATGCTCGTCAAAAGCCCCTTTACCCATCAGGGTGGTGGTCACCGGAATTTGGAAATACTCCGCCAGCTGCAATATTTGCTGATGAGCATTAGCGGTAATCGCCCCACCCCCCACATACAGCAGGGGTCGTTCACTCTGGCGAATAAGCCGTAGGGCATGGCTAATCTGCCGAGGGTTACCCTTGATGGTAGGCCGATAGCCGGGCAGGTTAATTTGCCCTGGCTCAACCGGATGATAGTCAAATTCCTCCAGGCCCACATCTTTGGGGATGTCGATCAGCACCGGACCAGGCCGTCCGGTGCTAGCGATGTAAAACGCCTCCGCCACAATCTGAGGAATCTGTTGGGGCTCACGGGCCACGTAGGAATGCTTCACAATGGGCAAGGTAATGCCATAGATATCCGTTTCTTGGAAGGCATCACTACCAATGGCGTGGCTCGGCACTTGCCCCGTGATCACCACCATCGGGATGGAATCCATCTGGGCTGTGGCAATGCCCGTGACCAGGTTCGTTGCCCCTGGGCCGGAGGTGCCAAAGCAGACCCCCACCTTGCCGGTAGCCCGAGCATAGCCATCGGCCGCGTGGGCAGCCCCCTGTTCGTGGCGTACCAACACGTGGGAAATCCCTCCGGCAGCCTCCGCTCGGTAGAGCTCGTCATAGATCGGCAGGATGGCCCCACCGGGATAGCCAAAGATATGCTCGACCCCGTGGCGACGTAGACTGTCAATCAGGGCAAAGGCCCCGGAAGCACGGCGAACAAGCACATCACTCTGGGCAGCAACTGGAGTAGTCATGGCAACGGTGGCTTGGGTTTGGCTAGGGCTAAATGACATTAAGCAAGGGGTTTGAACGATGTTCAGGAAGACATCACCGAAAGTGATTCAAGTACGCCGGGACAAGGCGCTCACTTCAATGACGTGACCACAGGCATGGCCTCAGGTACGGCGTGACCCAAGGCACTGACGTGACTCAAGACACTTATCACTTATATGCTGTTAAATAACGTACATTTCCATCCCTTAATCTTAGCAGCAGAGTCCTAGATGTTTAATTGCTCATGGGAAGCATTTTGGGGTTGTGGGTTATGAGCTGTTGATATGGGTCCAGCGGTCGTTGGCCGTAATAGCGAGACCAGCTAATTAAAACGTCAGCGGCATTCACCGCTAAGGAAGCCTCCCCCGGCGGCCCCACCTGCCACCCCGCCACCTGATCAGGAGACCGCCACAGCTGCCGATGGGGCACCCCAGGGTCGGCATAAAAATGAGCCGTTGGGCAGCCCCAACAGGGGGAGGTGACATGGGTGATCCAATCATGGCTGAGACGGTGGACCGGCACCACTGATGGACCGGGTACCCCCCAACCATCCACCATGAACAAGGCTCGCACGGTTCCCCGGTAGCGGTGCCAATAGTTCACTAGACCAGCCGCCCCCACGCAGCCAGCGCTAAAGGCCCACACCAGCACGTCTGGGTAGGCGGGTTGGGGGGCAGAGGCTCGCTCTGTGGGGGCGGTATCTAATTGAGCCCATTGAGCCAGGCTTGGGGCTAACCATTGCCTCAAGGCCTGGGCAGACAGAATGTCTGACGATGAAGTTGGGACAAACACCAACACCCGATCCGGCTCAATATCAAGCTGGGGAGCAAGGGTTGCCACCATCTGGTGCGTCTTCTGAGGATCATGGAAACCGCCACACACCACCAAGGCCATAGCCACCATCGGGATCATCCAACGCAACATAGAAGAGACCATTACTCAACCAGTCCATTACAGTCAGTTGAGAAACGCTGCACTTTGCATCGATTCTAATTTCTCTGTGGGCAGAAAAAAACTTTTATTTGAAACTTGAGGTAGCACTGTGCCCTAGACAGAGCCGTGCCCTGTCCGCATCTAGGCTCTTGACCACCCCAGGAGAAGTCTGAAGATGTCTCAAACCATTGTTAACCTTACGTTACCCACAGTCACAGAAAAAATTGACGCTATCTTAGCCATCTACATCGCCCAGGGCTATTTTTCGGACGTGGATCACCACGACCTGCGCCAAAGGCTAGCGGCCTATGTCCTTAGCCGACTACCCGTGGTCTATGTGACCATGGATAGCACCGCCGCTTGCAGCTTAGAATCCCCGTCTGAATGCTATTCCCCCGCCCAGCACGAGCAGATGAGTCGATTGATCCACCAGGGCATTGAGGTGCTGCTCAGGATGGTTACAGCCAGCTATGACCACCGCGATCGCGAACTGGCTGACACGGGGGCTAGCCCCTCCAATTGGTTCGGTTGAGGATATTGCTCAGCACTCGTTCGGTTCTACCCATAGCTCAATCGCTGCTAAGGTCGTAGTCTCTATATAGAGAGCTTTATATAGAGTGACTAGGACACTAGTGACTAGGGATGTCGCCAGGGTGACCTCTGGTCATGAGTATCCATAGCAATGCAGCGGTAGGTCAATTCCTTGGTGCAACAACCCTGTTCTTTAACTCAACTGCTAGCAGAGTACAGCCCTTTGGTAGATGGGGGCTGTGGGGTTGGGCCGCATGGCCCAGACGGGACGGGGACCGGGGCCCAGACGGGAGCTTACCCCGCTGAAGCGGAACAGGAGTGGCTAGCGGCAATTGGGGCGTTGGTGAAGTTAGTGGTGCAGCGGTTACCCCAGCCTCTCAGCCCCCAGGCTCAACCCCAAATGCCCTTAGGCGTTGTCCTCTCTGGGCCGTTTCCAGTGCTGCCCGACCAACTGATGGGTCAGCGGTTGATCCATTGGCTGCTGGTGCCCGAACCCCTAGAGCGAATTTTGGCGGTGGCCCGCCCCTTACTGCCCGGGGAAGGGGGAAACAGCACCCAGTCCCTGGCGGGGGATTTACAAATGATTCCGGTGGGGACCGACGATCCCCTAACGCGGGAACGATTTTGCTTAGTGCTGACCCAAGACTTCAGCCTGGTGCTGCTGCTGGGGCAGCGGCAATCGTTTCAGTTTTCGTTTGACCCTGGGGTGGCGCAGGCGGTATGGGGCCAGTTGCGCCACCGGATTGCGGCCGTACGGCCTCCCCTGCTGCCCTTGGTCGATCAAGCAGTCAGCCAGTTTCCACCTGTGGTACCCGACTACCGGCTGGTCACCCGGTACAGTCATTTGCTGATGCAACAACTACGCCAAATTCCACTGCCTAGTCCGCCGTCGGCGATGTCGCCAGTGCAGTTTGCCCAGCTAGACCTGCCCGACCGACCGGCTTTGGCCGCCTTCCAACATCCAGAGTCCGAGAGATTTTCCGCCGCCGAGCGGCGGCCCTTTATGTCGGCCGAAGCCAAGAGCTCGCCTGAGTCAGGTAGTGACACCGAGCTTCTGAAGGCTATGGCCCATGAAATTCGCACCCCTTTGACCACCATCCGCACCCTGACCCGATCGCTGTTGAAACGCCGGGATGTGGGCGAAGATGTGGCTAAGCGACTGCGGTTGATCGATCGGGAATGTACCCAGCAAATCGATCGGTTTAACTTGATTTTTAGAGCAGTGGAGCTGGAAACCGACACCACGAAACGACCTAAATCCCCCCTGTCCGCGATTTCCCTCAACCAGTTGTTTGACGATGCGATTCCCCGCTGGCAGCAGCAGGCTAGCCAGCGCAACCTGACGTTGACTGTGAATGTGCCAGCTCAGCTACCGATGGTCCATAGCGACCCGACGATGCTGACCCAGGTCCTCACTGGCCTGATTGATCGCTTTACCCACAGCTTGCCGCCTTACAGCCACATCAAACTAGCGGTGACTTTGGCCGGACACCAACTCAAGTTGCAATTTCAGTCGCAGCCCCCTGCCGATACCCCTAGCGATACCGATGAGCTGTTGTCGTCGCCCTTCAAGGCCCTAGGACAGCTGCTGATGTTTCAGCCCGAAACCGGTGGCCTCAGTTTGAATTTAAATGCCACCAAAAACCTGTTTCAGGCCCTAGGGGGCAAGTTGATTGTGCGCCAGCGGCCCCAAACCGGGGAAGTATTGACCGTATTTTTGCCCTTAGAAACCCGAACGCTGTAGCGGCTTGCCAGGGGTAGACGAGCTCACCGTATCTAGAGTATCGGTACAGTATGTCAAGGTTCCAGGGTTCTTGGGTTGATTGACCATGCAGTTTGGGGCACCTCAGGACAGAACCCTGGAATTTGTACCGGTGTTCTAGGAGCTAGAAGCCAGATTTCCCTGACTCCTGACTCCTGGATTCTTTATATCAAGGGCGGTACCGTTAACCCCTGGGGCAATGGCGCTGAGTCGGGTAGGGCTTTGCCCTGGACCAACACCATGAAATTGCCCAACCCCATGGGACTAATCAACTGGTGGAGGCAATCGCGCTGTTGAATCGCCCGCTGCACCGTCACTGGATCGGTCTCCTGGATGGCGGCCAGGGCATTGAGCCGATCACCCAACCCCAGGGCCATCAAAAACATCCCCTGCTGGGTCACTCCGACCGTCTTCAGGCCGCACTGCTGTCCCTGGCGCTCTAAGGCCGTGAAGTTAACGTGGGCGGTAATGTCTTGGTGGCCAATGTGGCTGTAGGGATCGTTGTGGTGGGCGTGCTGGTAATAGCACTGGAGGGTGCCCTGGGACCGCCCCCGGCTGTAGTAGCGGCTAGCGGGATAGCCATAGTCGATGGTGATCACATAGCCCCGATGTAATTTCGCGGCAATCGTTTTCATCCAATCGAGGGCCGCCAGGTGGACTTCGGTGCGATACCCTTCCCCGTACTGGGGATCGGCCAGATCGATGCCGACAAAATCAAAATAGTCGGCCAGTCGTAGGGTCGAGAGCTCCCCCACCTCCTCCTGCAGGGGAGCGGGTTCCCCAGCCCCTAAGGTTACATACACTTCCTGGAGGCCAGCAGCGGTGAGCACTACCTGGTGGACAGGCAAGGCATCCACCAGTTCGTTGGAGAATACACAGCCCGTGAGACTGTCATCGGCCAGCTCCTCGAGGCTGACCCAGGTGACGCGATCGCCCCAAGTTCCCAAGTTTTGCCGCTGCACCGCTCGTAGAACCGGGGATTTTTCGATAATGGTATAGACGATCGCCTGGTAGCAGGCGGGGTAATGCTGGGCCAGGTAGGCCAAGCCATCGGCAGCCACCAGCCCCTGCCCTGCCCCTAGTTCCACAACGTCAAAGGGGGTTGGGTAGCCCAACAGCTGCCACAGATTGACCAGTTGTACCGCCAAGAGTTCCCCAAAGTCCTGGCCCAGGTGGGCCGAGGTGACAAAGTCCCCACCGGGGCCTAGCCCTGACCCTTTGGCGGTGTAATACCCCGCTTGGGGATGGTACAACACCAGATCCATAAAGTCGGCAAAGGGTAGCCGCTGGTGGGGCGACTGCCGAATGCGATCGCAGAGCAGGTTGTAAAGCACTGGGTTATGGGCCATACCCTTATTCTGGCAGATTGTTGGGACCCTCTGGGGGATGAAAGCGAGGATGTAACCGCGATCGTAACCGCTGCCCCTGGCCCAAATGTTGCGCCACAATTTGGGGCACGTCCTCGGGGGTAACCTGGCAATACCAGGTGTTATCGGACATGACTCGCACGGTGGGGCCAGAACTGCACTGCCCCAAGCAACCCGTTTCCGCCACCAAAACTCGCCGGGACTGATGCCGTTGAAAGGCTATCAATACCTGCATCGAGCCATGCCGCTGACAGGAGCGGTGCTGACACACCTGGACCAACCAGCGGCGACAGGGGGCAGTGTCGGTCATAACCAT
>SLIY01000072.1 GCA_007135385.1 Leptolyngbyaceae cyanobacterium CSSed165cm_216 | reverse complement strand
GAACCAGCGACCGACCGCTTAGAAGGCGGTTGCTCTATCCACTGAGCTAATGGCCCTAACAATCACTCACTTATTTTAGAGGATTACCCTGCCGCCAGAGTAGAAATGACAGCTACAATAAATCATTCAAGCAGAGACAACAGGCACTCAAGTGCGGTAATCAGGGTAACGTTTACAAACTCTAGCCGTGGTGCTGCTCTTTACCGTCACCTACAGCAGGTCTTATCCCTCAGTTAGGAGTCAGCAGGCAACCCCATGTTCATCCTCAAGCGGCAGGATGTTGACATCAAAATGATGCGACATCCGAAAAAGGATCAGCAGATTCCGGTTTTGTCCTACCAAGGGCAAACCTTTCGTCTGTTGAGTATGTTTAGCTCTGTCCAGGAAGAGGACGCTAGAGCCCTGTGGCGGGATCTCACCGATAACCGAGGCAAAGCCTGTGTTTTGCTCGAAGAGGCTGATCGCTTTAGTGTTTGGGGCAAAGTTCGGATTGATCAAGCTGCCGATATCACCGCCAGCCAGCGAGTTGCATCAGCCAACGAGGTCAATATCAAAGCCTGCCTGCTAATTTTGCAAGTGCTGTACATGGATGTGGAAGATCTGCTAGGCCATAAGCAAGCCAAGCAGTTTGAAACTGACATTGGTCAAATGTTCACCGCATGGCACTTCCCCCAGACGAATACTCCCCAAGCTATCAAAACGTTGCTGACGGTTGATCCCCTAGTCATGCCCCAGCTTCCCCCCTGGCAAGATCATCATCTGCAGCGACTCTTGGAAGAAACCCACCGCATTGGCAAAGATTACTTTGGCAATGCCAACTTTGTGATCCGGGCTCTAGAACCTTTGGAGGATTTGGCCGCCTCTGAGCAAACACAATTTCGCCAGTGGTTACAGCGATCGCCCGCTGGGAAGCTCTGGCTCTAGTACCGTATCAGGCCTAAACATTAGGATCCTCCTAGTGGTCTGTCAAGCCAGAGGTGACAGGTTAACCGGGTCTGCGGTGTAGGGTTTGAGGCAGGCCTCAAACCCTACACCGCAGACCCTGAGTCACATTTCCCGTCATTATTTTTTTGACTGAACACTAGTACTCTGCGGCATAAGTCGGCCAACCATGCCTGATAACTGACACCTAAAACCTGACACCCTTAGCCGATACTAGCGAGCTAAAGTAGGCGGTTCACTTCGGTAACGCTGCTCACAGTACACCCCCTACCCAGACATAGGTAAGGCCCAGCGTCATCAAGGTCAGCGGTACCCCAAACCGCAAATGCTGCCAGAAGGAAAGACGATATCCTGCTGCCGCTGCCGCCTCCACTGTAATTAAGTTGGCAACTGCCCCAAATAACGTTAGATTCCCGGCCAGGGTAGCTCCCGCCGCTAGCAGTAGCCAGCTTTGGGTGGCTTCCGGTCTAATTACCCCCTGCAACAGTAACACCGCCGGTACATTGGAAATCAAATTGGATACGATCGCTGTCACCGCCAGTAGCCCAACCGGCTGAGCTACCCAGGCGGCCACCCCAGCCAACAGGTCAAGTTCCTGTACACACCGGGTCAGGATGAACAGGCCCGAAAACATCACCAGCAGTGACCAGTCAACCTGTTGCAACACGCGCTGGGGCTTAATGCGCCGGGTCACTAGTAGTACGGCTGCCGCTAAAAAGGCCGATTCTGCCAGGGGCATCCCGACGACAAAGGCGATCAGCAGCAAGCTGGTAACGATCAAGGTTTTGATCAGCACAGGTCGATAGACCCGAAAACGAGGCAGGTACGGCAGTGGACAGGGGTGAAGCGATCGCACGTCTGGATAGAGTAACCAGAGCAACCCCACCTGTAGCCCCAGCCCGACGATGGCCACCGGCGCTAGGGCCAACGCAAATTCGCTGTAGCTGATGTCCGAAAACGACCCCACCAGAATGTTTTGCGGATTTCCACTGAGGGTTGCTACAGAGCCGATATTGGTGGCTCCGGCGATCGCCAACAGGTAAGGAACCGGATTGAGCTTCAGCGAACGGGTTAACTGTACTGTCAGAGGAGTGCTCACCAGCGCCAGCGTGTCATTTAAGAAAAGTGCCGACAATACCCCTGTGCCCACGGTTAACAACCCCAATAGGCCCAGAGGACTGCGCGTGAACCGTAGCAGGTACAGCAGTGCCAGCTTGAAGAACCCCGCATAGGATAGGTAGGCATTGACCACCATCATGCTGAGTAAAAACACGATGGTATTAGCATCGATCGCCCGCCAGGCTGCATCCAGACTGAGGGTACCCAGGGCGATCAACACCGCCGAGCTGACCAGCGCAATGGTGGCGCGATTCATCCGTAACCCCGGCACATAGCCGATCCCCAGAGCCAGATAGCTCACCCCTAAGACCACGATTTGTATCCCCGTCAGCACCTGGCTCATCAGACGGTCATTTCCCGCTTTTATACTTATCTCAGAAGAAGACCCTTGCCTCAGCCCAAGAGGAAGCCTTCCCTTAAGAATTATTACTCGATCGATTGATTTGGCCATTGATTTGGGTGGATCAGTCGGTCTTTACTGCGCGAAGGGAACCCTAATCGGTACAATTCAGGCGGTGTTAACCCGCTGCCATCAATTGGCCAAAGTCCCGAGGTATTGGGTTAACCTGTTTCATCTGACCCATATTTCATCTGACTCAGTCGTTGATTGATCGCCATCGTCGTGTTGGCCCAAGGAGTGTACCGTTGAGCAAGTCGTCTACCTCTGCTGCCACATCGTTATCCACCCCCCTTTTAGTTGGGGCTTGCATTGCCTGGGGCATCGTGACCCTGCTGTTTTTCTTACTGTTTAGTTCCCCTGGGGAAGATGGCACCCAGCCTAACTGGTTTCTAGCAGGCATCAACTTGCTAGAAATGGGTGCCTTTTTCTTGGCGGCCCTGTTGTGCTTTCGTAACTGGCGCAGTAGCCAAATTGTCAGTGGTCGCAGCGTTTGGTTTTGGATTGGGTTGGGGTTGTTGCTCTATGCCATTGGCATTGTGCTGTTTTTCATTTGGGGCACCGTTTGGGGGCTAGACCCCGCTGTCTCCCTGGGGGACTTCTTCTTTATTCTGAGTTATGTCTTTTTGGCGGTAGGCATGTTCAAAGCGGTCTTGCCCCGCCGCCTGAATCTCGACATTTCCCAATGGCTGATTATTGTAGGCATTGGTTTAGCTGGGATCCTGCTAGCCATTTTCGTCAATTTAGGTGCCGCTGAGGCGGCCATTGAACCTGGGGCAGAGCCACTGCTTAGCAGCACCTACCTGAGCCAGGCTGACCCTGGCGTCGTGCCCGCAGACCCGGCCCCAGACGCGGAGCAGCCCCCAGAGCCTGTGATTGCCCCTGAGGTAGTAGATGAGGTGACGGCTCCCGGTTGGGTGATGACCTTAGACCAGCAGTTAGAGCCTCTATCAGATGTTGTTGGCGTCCTGTATCTGATTGGGGACATAGTGTTGCTGGTGATTGCCGGTACCCTGTTGGTTGCATTTTGGGGAGGACGTTATTCCCAGTCCTGGAAGCTGATTGCGATCGCAGCCCTTTGCCTTTACGTGGCCGACATGTTCTTTGCCTATGCGGTCAATACCGACACCTATGTAGAAGGCCATCTCTGGGAGGTCTTTTGGACCTTTTCAGCGATTTTCTTTGGCCTCGGCGCCGTGGTCGAACATTCCGTTTCTGTTAATTCTCGTCGGAGTTCCCGTCGCCGGAGGGGGTAAGGCGCTTTAAGATATTAGATGGCATTGTTGCGAGACCCACTGCATGGCACCGAAAAAGCTGACCGAGGCAGACAAAACGTCTATCTTGAGCCTATACCGCCAGCCCGAGGAAACCACCTCGACGCTGGCAGACCGCTATGGGGTTAGCAACAGCACCATTAGTCGGCTACTCAAGGCTAGTTTGCCAGAGGCAGAATACAGTGCCTTGATCCAGCAGAAGCGCGGCACTGGAGATAAGGCTGACAGCTCAGGGGCGCAGTCCAGTAAGACACAGTCTAAGGGGAAAAAGTCCCCCAAGGCAAAAACCCCCAAGCCAGAAACTGCCAAGCTAGTCGATACCCCTCAACCAGCCCCCCCGGCCCCAGAGTCCCAGGGGGCCGACCCTGATTCGATCGACAAAAAGGCTCCCCCTGTCTTGAAAAAGCAGGCGGCAACAGCCCCTGAGGAAACGACGGATAGTTCTACGGCAACAGCCGAAACCACACCATCGAATCGGCGGCGGCGATCGCGATCGACGGCGGCCAAGGACTCCCAGCCAGAAGACGCCACCCAGTTAGCCTTCCCCGATACCGATACGGCTGCCGCCGAGGAGACTCCAGCCGAATCGCCAACCCGTCCAGGACGCCCCATTTTAAAGTCAGCCTCGGCCAAGCGCGAGGATGATGACCCCTCAGACGACACGCCAGACAACAAACCACTCGAGGCCATTGACCCTGACTGGGACGATGAAGACGGCCGTACCCCAGCCCTGGATGACGACTACGATGATGATGACTTTGATGATGACGAAGACGATACCGAAACTTGGGATGGTGATGACGCTGTCGCCACCCCCCACCTGGAGGCGCTAGAAATTAATCCCCTGACCACTCAGGTGCTCCCTTCTCTGTGCTATCTAGTGGTCGAGCGCTCCTCCTCTGAATTGGTGGCGTTACCCCTACGAACCTTTGCCGATTTAGGTCAAATTCCTGAGGAGGAAGGAGAATCACGCACATTACCCGTGTTTGAGAACCATCGGGTGGCCCGGCGATTTTCCCGTCGTAACCAACGGGTGATCAAGGTGCCCGATGGGTCCCTACTCCAGACCGCTAGCCCCTACTTACAGGCCAAAGGCATTACCCGTCTATTAATTGATGGTCAGGTATTTGCCTTAGAAGGTGATGGCGACTAACGCGGATAGCCCTACAGCTGGTAGAGATAAACTTAGGTCAGCCACGGCCATGGCTGTGTCGTTACTGGTCGTTACTGATAGTAGGTTTGGTAATGACATGGCTGGTGCTGACCAATTACCACTGAGTTATGCACCAGCGACAATCGCTATCGTAGGGAGTTCGCTACGGTTGTTTACGGTAAGGTAATCTGAGCCCAGCCCAATTTTTTGGGGGAATGGCGAAGGGGAACAACCAATTTGGTAGCGTTGATGACGGCGGGGCTCTCATCCCCCTTGGAATCATGAATCAGCGAATGGGAGCAATGATCTATGACTGTATGTGAGTACAGACCTGGCCTGGAAGGCGTACCGGCCACTCAATCCAGCATCAGCTTTGTGGATGGCCAGGCGGGCATCCTAGAATATCGCGGCATTAACATCGAAGAACTAGCCCAGCGCAGTACATTCCTGGAAACGTCGTACCTATTGATTTGGGGAGGGCTACCCTCCAAGAGCGAGCTGACCGCCTTCGAGCATGAGATCCGCTATCATCGCCGCCTCAAGTACCGCATTCGGGACATGATGAAATGTTTTCCTGAGAGCGGTCATCCGATGGATGCACTGCAAGCCTGTGCAGCAGCCCTGGGGCTGTTTTACTCTCGCCGTGCCTTAGACAATCCCGTTTACATTCAGCAGGCCGTAGTGCGGCTGCTGGCCAAAATTCCTACCATGGTGGCCGCGTTTCAGCTGATGCGCAAAGGCAATGACCCGGTCCAGCCCCGGGATGATCTTGACTACGCCGCCAACTTTCTCTATATGCTGAATGAGCGAGAGCCCGATCCCCTGGCGGCTCGTATTTTTGATATTTGCCTCACCCTCCACGCCGAGCACACCATTAACGCCTCCACCTTTTCAGCCATGGTGACCGCCTCCACCTTAACGGATCCCTATGCGGTGATCGCTTCAGCGGTGGGCACCCTGGCGGGGCCACTCCATGGGGGGGCCAACGAAGAGGTGATCGATATGTTGCAAGAGATTGGCTCGGTGGATAATGTCCGCCCCTTTGTGGAGCGGTGCATTGCCGAGAAATCTAAGATCATGGGCTTTGGCCACCGGGTGTACAAGGTGAAAGATCCTCGGGCTACGATTTTGCAGAAACTGGCGGAACAGCTGTTTGAAAAATTTGGCCAGGACGAATACTACGCCATTGCCTTAGAAATGGAGCAGGTGGTGTCTGAAAAGCTCGGCCACAAAGGGATTTACCCGAATGTCGACTTCTATTCTGGGCTGGTGTACCGCAAACTAGGCATCCCGATAGATTTATTCACCCCGGTGTTTGCCATTTCCCGGGTGGCGGGTTGGCTCGCCCACTGGAAAGAGCAAATTGGGGAAAATCGCATCTTTAGGCCTACGCAAATTTACACAGGCCCCCGCAACCAAGCCTACGTCGATATCACCGATCGCCCCCAAATTTGGGACAAGCAGGGCTTTCAAATGGCCGTACCCTCCTGATGGGTCACACCCCCCTGGGCACTTATACGGAAAGGGGAGAACATAAGTCTAGTGACGATTTTCAGGAACTCCTGCCCCTCCAGTGTTTTACTGGGGGGCTTTTATTTGGGGCTGAGCTATAACTTGAGGTCAGGGCCGTAGCAACAGTACCCAGATCCTTGTCCTGGTATCCGTTTTAACCTAAAAGGGCAATTCAATGGGCGATCGCGATAGGAATCTATCGCAAGTTTGCTGGGATACACCCTTTCCGCTCAGGACTTAGGTTAAAGTGAATAGCGATGCTGCTAAAGGCTGATAGATGAATCAAGGAATCGACCTGCAGGGTAGCTTTATCAGGGCCATGGTTGACCTGGGACTTTCCCCCGGCGTTGCCAAAACCCTCTGGCTACCATTGCCCATGGTGGTGATTTTGGTGGCAGCCACCGTCAGTATTTTCGTCACCGTCTGGCTAGAACGTAAAATTTCGGCCGCAGCGCAGCAGCGTATCGGCCCAGAGTATGCCGGTCCTTTAGGCACTCTGCAGGCCGCTGCTGACGGCATCAAGCTGATCTTTAAAGAAGACATCACCCCCGCCAAAGCCGATCCCTGGTTATTTACCCTCGGTCCAGCGATTGTCGTGATCCCCGTATTTCTATCATTTCTGATTGTGCCCTTCGGCCAGAATATGGTGATCACCGATATTGGAGTCGGCATTTTCCTCTGGATTGCCCTGTCCAGCATTGCCCCCATCGGCCTGTTGATGGCTGGCTACTCCTCCAACAATAAGTACTCTTTGTTGGGGGGGTTGCGGGCGGCGGCTCAATCAATTAGCTACGAGATCCCTATGGCTCTAGCGGTTTTGGCGGTGGTTCTGATGTCCAACAGCCTCAGCACCATCGACATTGTGAACCAGCAGTCCGGCTATGGCATCTTAGGATGGAATATTTGGCGGCAGCCCGCTGGCTTCCTGATTTTCTGGATCGCGGCTCTGGCTGAATGTGAGCGGCTTCCCTTTGACTTGCCCGAAGCCGAAGAAGAACTCGTGGCAGGGTACCAGACCGAGTACACCGGCATGAAATTTGGCCTGTTCTACGTCGGTTCCTACGTCAACCTTGTGCTGTCAGCGCTAATTGTTTCTATCCTGTACTTAGGAGGCTGGGAGTTTCCGGTATCGGTGACCTGGATTTCAGGTCTGCTGGGCATCAGTGAAACGGCCCCCTGGTTACAGGTGATCACAGCCGCGATTGGTATCATGATGACTGTCTTCAAGGCCTATGCCTTGGTGTTTATCGCCATTCTGCTGCGTTGGACTGTCCCCCGGGTGCGCATCGACCAACTGCTGGACTTCGGCTGGAAGTTTTTGCTGCCCGTGTCATTGGTGAATCTGCTGCTTACCGCTGCCCTCAAGCTTACCTTTCCTATGGCCTTTGGCGGCTGACCAGGAATGGTCACGATCGCTTTCAGCTACCCTAATAATTCTGTAGAATTCTGGAGGTTAACCCTATGTTGGGTTTTCTAAAACAAGTCGGCGACTATGCCAAAGAAAGCTTCCAGGCGGCTAAGTACATTGGCCAGGGGCTATCGGTTACCTTCGACCATATGAGTCGTCGTCCTGTGACAGTTCAGTACCCCTATGAGAAGTTAATCCCTTCGGAGCGGTATCGGGGTCGAATTCACTTCGAGTTTGATAAGTGCATCTCCTGCGAGGTCTGTGTGCGTGTCTGCCCGATCAACTTACCTGTGGTGGATTGGGACTTTGATAAGGCCAGCAAGAAGAAGAATCTCAAGCACTACAGTATCGACTTTGGGGTCTGTATCTTTTGCGGTAATTGTGTGGAATACTGCCCCACAAACTGCTTATCGATGACAGAAGAATACGAGCTAGCTTCTTACGATCGCCACGAACTAAATTATGACAACGTGGCCCTGGGTCGCTTACCCTATAAAGTCACCCAAGATCCAATGGTGACCCCCCTGCGGGAGCTCGCCTACTTACCCAAGGGCGTCCTCGATCCTCACGATCTGCCGGCCAATTCTCGGCGGGCCGGCAAGCTTCCCCAGGAAATCCTGGATGCTATGCCTCAGGATCCCGAAGCGGCTGAGGCAAAAGAAGCTAAGGACTAGCTTAAGGTTGCTCTGCCCATTGTTTGTATTACGCTGTTCGTGAACTAGGAGTCCAAGTTGTGACGTTATCGGAAGGGGTTCAGCTGGTTGCCTTCGGCCTACTAGCGGTCATGATGCTGGGAGGAGCCCTAGGGGTTGTCCTGCTTGAGAACATTGTTTACTCTGCTTTTTTACTGGGAGGCGTGTTTCTCAGCATGTCTGGCATGTTCATTTTGCTAAATGCAGGGTTCGTGGCTGCCGCTCAGGTGCTGGTGTACGTGGGTGCGGTGAGCGTACTGATTTTATTTGGGATCATGCTGGTGAATAAGCAGCAGCCCTTTCTGCCGGTGAAGTCCGCTTGGATCGGCAAGGTCGCCACGGGGGCCGTCTGTGCTGGCTTGTTTGCCCTGCTAACCGCTACGGTACTTAAGACCTCCTGGGCCTTTTCCCCTGAAATGCCGGTGGGCGATCAGGCCATTGTCGAAATTGGCAAGCATTTCTTCACCGACTATCTGTTAGCCTTCGAACTAGCCTCAGTGCTCCTGTTGATTGCTTTGATTGGGGCCATTGTCTTGGCCCGCCGAGAGCTGATTCCGGATACTCTACCCGGGGAAGAACAGTCAGAAGCCTTGCAATTGCCCGAGCGTCCGCGACAGTTGGTATCCTCTGTTGCCGCGAATGCTCCAGATACTGATACTTGACGCTGATGCCGAGGAGGCTGTAACCGTATCACGGCTCCAACCCCTTGATTTTGCCCTTGGCTGATTAGCCCCAGACGTGAGATTATTGACACCCGATAGTCCTAATGATCCTCTGGTTTAACCCATTAGCCCATTAGCCCTGAATCCATCACCTTATGCAACTAGAGTATTTTTTATTAACGGCAGCGGCCCTATTCTGTATTGGTGTCTATGGACTCGTCACTAGCCGTAATGTGATTCGGGTTCTGATGTCCATTGAGCTGATGCTGAATGCGGTCAACCTGAACTTGATGGCCTTCTCCAACTATCTAGATCCGGTGGGGGTGAATGGTCAGGTGTTTGCCGTGTTTGTGATTAGTATTGCCGCAGCCGAGTCGGCTGTTGGGTTGGCGATCGTCTTGTCGATTTACCGCAACCGCGACACGGTAGACATGGAGCAGTTCAATCTACTGAAGTGGTAGGGCTAATGTGCAGCTTAACCAAGTCATTATTGTTCATAAAGCCAGAAATCGTCTCAGCCAGCAATGGGCTGAGACCTGCGCCCGTCAGTTAGAAACCCTGGGCATTAAGGTGTTACGTGGCCCCAGCGGCCCCAAAGATAACCCTTACCCGGTATTTTTGGCCTCCGTTAGCCAGCCCATTGATCTAGCCATTGTTTTTGGCGGCGATGGCACAGCCCTGACGGCGGCCCGCCACCTGGCCCCAGAAGGTATCCCCATTTTGGCGGTCAATATTGGGGGGCATCTCGGGTTTTTGACCGAAAGCTCCGAGCAAATGGATGACACCGAGGCGGTGTGGCAGCGATTGTTGAATGACCAATTCGCTGTGCAACAACGGATGATGTTGCAGGCCCAAATTTTTGAGGGCAACCGCAGTAATCGCGAGCCCGTCAGTGATTCATTTATTGCCCTGAACGAGATGGCTGTGAAGCCGGCCTCTCCCGATCGCATGATCACCTCCATCCTCGAAATGGAAATCGACGGGGAAGTGGTGGATCAGTACCAGGGGGATGGACTGCTAATCAGCACGCCCACGGGGTCCACGGGCTACACCGTGGCGGCTGGGGGGCCGATTATTCACCCTGGCATGGATGCGATTGTGGTCACCCCCATTTGTCCCCTAAGCCTATCTAGCCGCCCAATTGTGCTACCCCCCGGTTCTGTGGTGAGTGTTTGGCCCCTGGCTGACCCTGACCTGAGTACGAAGCTATGGACCGACGGGATTATGGGTACTGCCATTTGGCCGGGGCAACGGGTAGATGTCAGTATTGCCGAACATATGACCCAGTTTATTATTTTGCGGCAAGATTACTCGTACTACGGCACCCTGCGCAATAAGTTGAACTGGGCCGGGACCCGCATTAGTTACGCCAATAATCATCGCAATTGAGCGCTATGAGCGGCGATCGCGCTGAATATCATAGATCGCCTTTTCCCAACACCACTGCTGGCTATGGTTAGGGTTGCGTAGTTGGACTTGTTCCACCAGACGTTCGGCCACCGCTCGATTGCCCCCCACCAAACGCAGCAGTTGCCGCTGGGTCTGACTACGCACCGATTGGCTAGCCCCAGAGGTGGACAACGAACGCGAACGCGAACGTTTTGGGCCTTGATAGCGCCTGAGCCAGAAAAAAATACCTACAATCAGGGCGATCGCGAATAGTAACGCTAAGTCCATTACACCGACTGGGTCGTATGACTCCCTAAAACAACACAACTCTATCTTCTGTTTTACCCAAAAAGATGCGGTGCTAACAGAGCAGACAACCGCCACGGAAGCGCCGGTTCATGAGTCGGCCACCCCGTCCTGATACCTCGCAGCTACCCCCCCCAGCAAAGGGGGTCATATTTCTGCCAGGCAGCACTTAGACATTCTTCCCTTTGCCTTCCTCTCTTTTCGCTCTTGGGCCATAGGCTATGCCACCGCCTGCTGATAAAAAGCTCTCATTTCGGTTTGCCACTGCTGCCGCGATGATTCCCAGGTGTAAAACATGTGGCCTCCCCTAAAGTGACGCAGGGTTAGGTTGGCGGCAATGGCCGGGTTGAGGTGCATCAAGTTAGCCAAGAACTTGGATGAAAAATAGGGTGTCACCAGGTCAAAAATACCGTGGGAAATGTACACCTGCATATGGGGATTCAAGGTCATGCCAATGCGCAGATCATCCGCCGAACCGACAAACCCCTGCTTGAAGGGGCTGGTGTCGGCCAGAAACCGCCAGGCCTTAAATACGTCCAGACTCAGCAGATTGTAAGTTAAGGAAGTTTCAACCCCCAGGGTGGTGCGCAAATGACTATTGATCGCCCCGGTAAACAGCCGATCTAACCCTTCTAGGGTGGGATCTGTGCCTTCGCTCAGTAGCCGATCCGGAAAGGGGTCAAGTGCCACCACCGAGGCGTCGTAGAGGCCCAGAATGCGTTCCTGATCCCGCAGTAGTTCACGGGCAAAAATCGAGATATCAATCCGGCCCCGATGCCGTTGGACCACCTCCAGCGGCAGCCCAACCAAGTCGGCCAACTGACCATAAACCCGTTGGCGATCGGGCTCAGCCATCAGCGTCCCCATGGCCAAAAATGGCAGGTAAGTTTCCCGGACAAAGGTCTCGGCCTGGGCCGCCTGGGCCTCAGGAGAGGTGCCTACAGGTAGTCGGCGGTGATAGGCCGCCGCCGCCGCCATGGAGGGTAGTGCCGTCGCCCAGCCGCTGAGAGTGTAGTCGCTGCCCCACAGCAATTCGAATTCCATCACGGGGGAAATTAAAATCGCGCCGCAGAGTCCAACACCGTAGTCCTGCTGTAGCTTGCGAGCCAGTTTTGCCACCCGAAAGCCACCGTAGCTTTCCCCCGCAATGAACACCGGGGACAACCAGCGGTGGTGACGGGACAGATAGCCCTGAATGAATTCCCCCAGGGCCTTGAGATCACGCTCTACCTCCCAGAATTTTTTGGCCTGGGCCTGATTATCCCCATCCTCGGCAGATTTATCCGTCTGATCATGGCTTTTCTCCCCCTTGTCCGATTTGTCGCTGTTGGGCAGGGTGCGGCTAAAGCCTGTGCCGAGAGGATCGATAAACACCAAATCAGTAAAGCCCAGCCAGGTTTCACGGTTATCCACCACAGTTACTGGCGGCCTAGGTAGACTGCCATCGGGGTTAAACGCGACGCGCTTCGGTCCTAAGGCCCCCATATGTAGGTAGGCAGAGGCGGCCCCAGGCCCACCGTTAAATACAAAGGTAATCGGTCGCGTGGCTGGCTCCTGTCCAGAGACGGTGTAAGCCACATGAAAAAGCTCGGCAATGGGTTTATCGTTTTCGTAAAGGGGTTGCCATCCGGCAGTGGCGGTATAGGTCAGGTCCCCCTCAGGCGTGCTTAAGCTATGTTCAGTAGTTTGACCGGGGCGGGGGGACGATGGTTGAGGCGTATCTGGCATTGGGGAACATCTGGGACAGTATCTTTATCTTAGTGCCCTATTCCTCATGCACCGCCGGGTCGTCAGCATATGAAGTTTATGGAAACTACCTTGAAGAGTCGTCCTGATTTTCAAGGCCAAGGTTTAGATTGGGTTAAGCCATGCGGCACATTGTTTTGTCTTAGGGTTTTGTCTTAGGGCTTATGGGTTCTCTACTCAATCAAGTATCTACTGCCTTTTCCAATGCTTATAGTGGTTGGATTCTGTGGAATCTGTTTTTGGCCTTTATTCCACTGCTGCTAAGCTTTTGGTTGTTTCGCCCCAAGGCCATTCCGAAGCCAGGGTTATGGGTCAGTTTGGTGGTGATGGCAATGATTGGAGCTGTGGGCTTCTGGCCCAGAATTCCTCGCACCGTGCGATCGCTGAGCAGCACCCTAGCCGATGCCGCCAATGGCAGTGGGGTGGCCCAACTCAGATTGTTAGGTATTGTCGGTGTGATCGGCATGCTCTTGATCATCAGCCTAGTATTCATCAAAAATCCCCAACTGCCGAAAGGGTGGTTATGGTGGGTGGGCTTATTTGCCTTTATTGCTTTCTTGCCCAACGCCCCCTATGTGCTAACGGATATTGTTCATCTAATTCGCGGCATCAGTTCTGGGCGCATGCCCGCTTGGGTGATTGCCTTAGCCTTTGTACCCATTCACTTAACCGCTATTTTGCTGGGGTTCGAGGCCTACGTCATTTCCATTCTGAATCTGGGCCATTACCTGAAACAAATTGGGGCGAAAACCTTGATCTTGCCCACAGAACTGGCGATTCATGCCCTGTCAGCCCTAGGTATTTACCTAGGGCGCTTTCTCCGCTTTAACAGTTGGGATGTGGTGATTGAACCCACCAGCGTGTTAGTGGATACGCTGAATGTGCTGACCTCACGTCGCCCAGTGGCGGTAATCCTGGTGACATTTGTGGTGTTGACGGTGCTCTACTGGCTGCTGAAGCAAGTCACCCTGGGGCTAAAGCTGCGGATTGAGTATGCCCGTAAAGGTATAGATGCATTTTCCTAAGGGTTCTTTGGAACCATCGCCGTGGTATCGCCCCTGAGTCTAGAGGCTGTCCAGGGCAAGCCAAGAGTCTAGTGCAGACACGAACTGAAACGCGCTAAACGGGCACATTATCGTTAGGTGATCACTTTTTATAAGTCATTCTTGTCAATACCTAAGTACATGGAGACAATTACTGACTGATTCTTGATCCGGCCTGCGACTCCGTTACTCCTCCGGAGTCGCTTTGCGAACAGGCCTCGTGGCTGGTTGAGCGGGGTCGAAACCAGCGACGTTGAGCCCTTTATTTTTGTCCACCTACTTATATCTTTAAAAGAGAATGTCTTTAAAAGAGAGTGTGCAGCATTTCCAAACCCTGGTGGTATCGTTTCACCCAGTGATTGTGATCGATACCCTCGAAGAAGAACGGGTACAGGGGTTGAT
>SLIY01000073.1 GCA_007135385.1 Leptolyngbyaceae cyanobacterium CSSed165cm_216 | reverse complement strand
TGTTAATCCATGGTCGATCTGCCGATCTATGTTGTTGCTGGCTGACCACTGGATTGCGTTTACTACTGGATGTATTGTAGTCAGCCTAAGTTCCCCTGCAAGCGGCTGAGCCCTCCCCTTGACTTGATCAAAGGCTATCGCTAAACACTAGCGCTGGCCCTAAGGATAATTCCCGCTAGGCTTGAAAACCTTGGCAAAGCTCAATTATTGTGGTCTGTAGTGTCGCTCGTTCATCTTTACCAGACTTTAAACCAAATTCTAATTCTAATAGCAAAGGTAAACTTCGTTGCAGGGCTAGTAGGGTTAGCGATCGCACCTCCTGCTTTAGAAAGTAAATGCGCTTGGGGTTAGCCACCTCTGCCGCCGCCGCGATATCCGTATCACTCTGGCCGCGGATTTCAGTCATCAGTTTAATCCAGAGCCAAAGCCGAAATTGGCTAATCAGGGTGGCTACTATCCGTAGGGCCGGCTCGTTACGGTTGAGTAGGTCATCAACCAGGGTCAGGGCGGTTCTAGTATCGGCCTGTTTAATTGCCGCCGCCAACTTCAGGCTGGTTTGGGTGGAAACGGTCACCAGCTTTGTCGCCACCTCTGGGGGAATGGGCTGGGCTGGTTGATCCCAGTAGAGGGCCAGTTTTTCTAGCTCTAAATAGAGCTGACGGGTGTCATTGCCCACAGCCTCAGCGAGGACATCCACCGTTTCAGGGGCCAGGCTGACTCCCTGTTTATGGGCGATCGCCGCCACCTGCTGACGAATCAGGTCGCTTTTCCAGGGGGGAATCGTGGTGAATTCTCGAATCTCACCGTACTTTTTTAGCAGTTTGGTCAACTTTGCCCGACCATCCGGCTTGGTGGGGCTAGTCAGCAGGAGCACCGTTGTCTCGGGTAGAGCTGGCAGGGTACGCTCAAACTCGGCCAACAGGTCTTCCGGGCAGCGCTGACCAAGGGGGGTATTTTGCAGCCACACCAGCCGCTGCCCCAAACCAAAGGGGGGGGTCATGGCCTGATTTAACCCCTGAGTAGCATCATGGGGCTGATCTGTAGCAATCACATCGTAGTTAAAACTAGCCCAGTCGGCGGCAAGGGTGTTTTGGCGCAAGTCGTTGACCGCAGCCTGTAGCTGAAAGTCGTCATCACCCCAGAAGTAGTAGATGGGCATAGATAGGCTTCATGGTGAGTCTGGACAAGATGATTATCCCAAACCAGGGCTCCGCCAACCGATTTGACTCACTCCCCAAAGGCCCAGACCAGTGATGGCCAATAGGGCTAAGGCAGCTCCGCCAGTCAGGGGTTGGTCGGGTTTACCAACCCACCACACTGGGGCCGTAGGGGCCGGGGTAACCAGGTTCAGGGTGTCTACGAGGGCGATCGCAAAGATCCACCCGGCATGCAGACCCCAGGGTATCCCCAATGACCCACCGTTGACCCATCGGGCCACCAGCAGCACCGCCCCCATCAGGGCCAATCCCGGTAACTGGGGCACCCCTGCTGGTCCATCCCACAGTAAGTGGGACAGGGCAAAAACAGCGCTGACCACGACGGCCATCGCTAGCCAAGGGAGGAGAGGCCTTAAGCCTTGCACTAGTACCCCCCGAAAAATCAACTCCTCGACCCAGCCAATGAATAGGGTTAACGGCAACAGAGCCAGGACTATCCCCCAGGCGGGCGAAGTCGTTCCTGGGGCCTGGGGGAGCTTTGGGCCACGCCACTGCTGCCAGCCCAGGGCCAGTTGTCCTCCCACTAAAGCGATTACCCCCAATAGGCCAAGGCCAAAACCCAAAACCGCCCCCAGCATCAGGGTGAAACTCCAGCCAGCCCCATAGTCAGCCCAAGTCGCTCCTGAGCCATAGCGGCGATGCAGCTCTACAGCCACTGGTGCTAGCCCATAGAAGGGAATAAGCAGGAGTAGCTTATGGTCTGGGGCAATGGGATAGGTTAAGGGTATGTGTCGGGCTCGGGCGATCGCCAAAGTCACAGGCAACCCGATGATCACCCAAGTTAAAAAAAAGCCGGTAAGCTCAAAACGGAAGACAACAGACACCATTTCCCTACTCATCTTCGTCTGAATCGGCATCCAGCTGTTTTAGATGAATATGCTTATAACCCAACTTAATCTCAAACTCATCCCCAGACTTAAGGCCCATTTCCTGGGTGTAAGTAGAGCCGATCACAATTTGTCCATTTTTATGGACACTGACACGATAGGTCGGTTCACGACCACGACCATCCTTGCCACTATCCGGATCGAGGTTAATACCTTTTGCCTCTAGCAGGGCATCATAAAATCCAGACAGGTTTACCCTAGCCTTGCCCTCCTTCGAGAGGGTGTAATAACCACATTCTTTAGCAGTTTCTCGCTTAGATAGATGGGCAAGCTCTTTTACCTTTTGGAGTAGCTCTTTGCCAGTCAGAGGGGATGATTTGTCTGCCATTGCTAGGGAAGTTCCTCGAAAAAAAGTAACGCTGAATTGTGCAAAACTTCTCAAACTCACCAGGTGTAAATCCTAGCAGAGGAATGACCCAGATCTAATACAGGATGAATAAAAATTTTAGTTTAATTGATTTGTACAATCAATTATAGTCATGGGCTAGAAATCTGTCATCAAAAAAATGCAGATGAAGACCTCAAACTTCTCCATCTGCTGACAAGGACACCACTTATTTTGGCGTATTCCTTAAGGCGGGAAGCTAGACCCGTAATCGAACTTAGGAGCCTGGGGTTACGGCGCGAACAGGTCAAGCTCCTGGATTCCGGCTCCTGTCTATTCAGAATTTCCCGACTTAAATCTCACGCCGATTAGCCTTCCCTTAGCATGTCAAGAACGCTTTGATCTTCCATGGTGGATGCGTCTCCAGCTACCGCTTCGCCACTCGCTAGATTGCGCAAGAAGCGACGAATTATCTTACCCGATCGGGTTTTGGGCAGAGCATCCGCAAAGCGAATTTCCGCCGGTCGGGCAATAATTCCAATTTCTTTAACGACATGCTGCTTCAGTTCATCTTTCAGGCTGTCGCTGGCAGTATACTGCCCCTCTAGGGTGACAAAGGCAAAGATATCTTCTCCTTTAATCTCATCTTTACGACCCACAACAGCGGCCTCGGCAATGGCTGGGTGAGACACCAAGGCGGATTCAATTTCCATCGTGCCCAGGCGATGACCCGAAACACTAATCACATCATCGACGCGCCCCATCACCCAAAAGTAGCCGTCTTCATCTTTGCGGGCCCCATCCCCAGCGAAGTAGAGGTACTGACCATCTTTAGGCGGAATATGCTCCCAATAAGTGCGACGGTAGCGTTCGTCATTACCGTAAACCGTGCGCATCATGCCGGGCCAAGGGTGCTTAACCACTAAATAGCCTCCCTCATTGGCCGCTACTGGGTTGCCGTCCAGGTCTACCACATCCGCCAAAATGCCAGGAAAGGGGACCGTAGCAGACCCTGGCTTGGTGGGGATAGCGCCGGGTAAGGGGGTCAACATAAACCCACCGGTTTCCGTTTGCCACCAGGTATCAATAATCGGGCAGCGCTCCCCCCCCACCACCCGGTGGTACCACATCCAGGCTTCGGGGTTAATCGGTTCACCGACGGTGCCGAGCAGCCGTAGGGAAGACAAGTCCCGGGCTTTGGGTAGTTCATCCCCCATTTTGATAAAGGCGCGAATGGCGGTGGGGGCCGTGTAGAAAATGTTGACGCCGTACTTTTCAATCACATCCCAAAAGCAACCGGGGTTTGAGGGCCGGGGAACCCCTTCGTACATCAAACTGGTCGCCCCATTCGACAGAGGGCCATAGACGATGTAACTGTGGCCTGTGATCCAGCCGACATCAGCCGTACACCAATACACATCGGTTTCTTTGATGTCAAAGGCCCACTTAAAGGTGGTGTGGGTGTACAGGTTGTAGCCGCCTGTGGTGTGGACCACCCCCTTGGGTTTCCCAGTGGTACCGCTGGTGTAGAGGATAAACAGTAAGTCCTCGGCGTCCATTTCTTCGGCGGGGCAGTGGGACGATGCGGTGGCTTGCAGTTCATGCCACCAGTGATCGCGGTTGGCCACCATGGTGACATCGGCCTGGGTGCGCTGTACCACTAGCACGTTTTCTACACTGGGGACCCCATTATTGGCCAAAGCGTCATCAACAGCAGTCTTGAGGGGAATCGTTTTGTCCTTGCGGAAGCCACCATCGGCCGTAATCACCAGTTTGGCTTCGGCGTCGATTAGCCGATCTTTAAGCGCCTCGGCACTAAAGCCTCCAAAGATAACGGTGTGGGGCGCGCCAATCCGGGCACAGGCCAACATCGCGATCGCCGCTTCGGGCACCATCGGCATATAAATACCCACGCGATCACCTTTTTTGATGCCAAATTGCTTCAGCACATTGGCAATCTGACACACCTCCCGGTGGAGCTGAGCGTAGGTCAAGGTGCGACTATCCCCAGGTTCTCCCTCCCAAATCAAAGCGGCCTTATTCCGGCGGGCTGTGGTCAGGTGACGATCTAAACAGTTGTAGGAAATGTTAATTTTGCCCCCCTCGAACCACTTGGCAAAGGGCGGCTGCCAGTTCAGCACCGTATCCCACGGCTTAAACCAGTGCAGCTCTTGAGCCGCCAATTCAGCCCAGAACTGAGCAGGATCACTAGCTGCCCGGTCCGCTAACGCTTGATACTGATCAAAATGTTTAATCGCAGCATGCTGAACAAAACTCTCGGGAGGCGTAAACAGACGCTTCTCATGGAGGATAGATTCGATTGTGGGTGAAGCCATAGCGCTGGTCTACTGCAAAAACGTCAATAGAATAATTGAGCTTATTCCCCCAGTCCAGGGCCGAGTGGGTCTGCAATCAACAGCCAATGCCAAGTTAGAGGTGATCTAGACTAGCTTTAAACTCAATTGCATCTGTTGAAAACATACGTTTTTTAGAGCCCTTTTGATCGCCTTGTAGGGTTTACTTAACGATTGATTATCCTTTGTATTGATGTATGCGAGGGACTATCCTGCCAGACACTAGTACCCTGCGACACAAGTAGGCCAACTATTCCTGATACCTGACACCTAGAACCTGACACCCTCAGCAACGGTGGTCATATTTCTGCCAGGCAGTACTAGGCTAGGTATACTTGTACGATCGAGGTCACCGTTTGCATTACAGCTGTGAATTGTACATCCCGCCTGGGTACGCTTAGCAGTAATCAGGGTTTCGCGTTCACGTCCTCGGGCCAGGAATGGGGAGTCCTGTGATCATGTCATGGCTGTGGGCATTATTCTCAATTTGCCGCTGCCCAATGCGCTGCACGACCGTAGCCGTCACCATAGCGCCACAGTTGTGCCCAGCATCGACCCGTCTCGTTCTAGATTCAATGCCACGCTCAAGGCTGCATGTATGACTACGGCTAATGTATTTCCCCTAACCCAACCGGTATCATCCCCACCGTCCCACGACAGTTTGATTCAGACAATTGTGGGGGTAGCGACCTTTGATCTGAATGGGCTGCCCAAAGAATATTTCATCACCCAAGACAACCAGCAGACCCACTGGGTACAACTGGTGTTTCAGGCCTTGGGGCTCAAGTCGCTACTGCTATCTTCCTTAAAGCTAGAGGGGTTCCAGCACATTACCATTGACTTAAAGCAACAGAGTGCCATTGTAGTCCGGGGTAAAGATAACTATATTGCTGTCTTGATGAAGAGTCGGGTCACCTTTGCCAGCTCGGCAGAAGCCGATCAATTTAGTCAGTGGGTTCGCTGGTTTGAAAGTCAGGTTTTACGCCAGCACGATCGCTTCATAGTGGCTTAGAACAAGCCCTAGGGCAGAAATCGGTCAAGGGCAGCTTTTAATTCGGCGATTTCAGCCTCGATATTGCCGTCTTCTGCGGCACGACCAATACATTCCGTCAGGTGCTCATCGAGAATAATCCGTGCCACCCGGTCTAAGGCTCCCCGCACAGCCGCAATTTGGACCAGCACGTCGGGACAGGGGCGACTTTCCTGCACCATGGTCTTGATGCCACGAATGTGGCCCTCGATCCGAGCCAAACGATTGATGATCCGACGTAGGGATTCGGGATCATGGACATGGGGATGAATATCCCGGCTTTCAGCAGGGGCCGAAATATCGTGTAAGTGAGTGTGGGGGATAGGGTCTTGCAAGGTAGGGGAAGGGGAGAGTGGGCAAGGCAGAAGGCAGAAGGCAGAGGGCAGAAGCATGTCCTGTTCGCGCAGCGGCCCTAGACGGTGTCCTGAGCTTGTCGAAGGAGGGGTAACTTGTCGTTTCGCAAGCGACATGAAACGCGAAGCACCTCCAAAGGAGGAAGGGGCGGGAGGTTCGAAGCCTTAGAGCATTATTGGAGCATTAGCGGTTGGGCCAAAGGTAGGGTTGGAGGCTGAGCTTTTGTTTTTAGGTGATTTCCGAGAAATAAGGTTTGCATGTTAAGTCAGCGATCGCAGCTTTTGCAGGGTGGACACTGCCCACCACTTGGTAGAAAGTTTTCTAAAAGTCACCTGAGCTTATGCGCCTAAGAGTCGCCGCTGTCGGGGGAGGGGCAAACCCAGATAACTCAGCCAGATCTTCCAGGCGTTTGGCTCCAGGGATCAATTCGCCATCAATCTCCCAGGTGGGGAAGGCCTGAATACCTTTATCGGCGCACAGCTGGGGCTGGGCATTTTCGCCGTCGGCTGCACATTCCACATAGGGCACCTGGTCGCTGGCTTCCCCAAAGGCGGCTTTCTGATCAGCGCAGTGGGGGCACCAGTAAGCCCCATACATCACACTGCCAGACTCTTCTAAATGCTGGGCCAGTTGGGCTTCATAGCTGTCAGCCGTGTCCGCCTGGGGCTGCTGGGCACCGCAACCCGCCAACAACACCGCCCCTAGGGCCAGGGTGCCGGTCCAGCGTAAGTTAGGCGTAACGTTGGGCAGCGAGAAACGAGAAAACGATAAGTTAGCCATAGCAACGTTCTAGACTTTACGGGAATGAGCTGAATGAATGTTTAGAGTACATGGCTAGTGTAGCGCTATCCATAGAGTTCCATCACTCGGGTGATGGCCAGGCGTGACTGAGCCCCTATCTCTAGCCCAGAGCAGTGGCCATGGTTAAGGTGGTCGGCGGCAGCACAGCCGATCATGGCGGCGTTGTCAGTGCACAGGCTAAGGGGCGGGAACAGGACTTTCAGGTGGTGGTGTTTGGCCGCCTCAGTCAACTGTTGCCGCAACCCGCTATTAGCCGCTACCCCGCCTCCGACAGCGATGGTGGTTAGACCATAGTCACGGGCGCAGGCGATCGCTCGCTTGGTTAAACTGCGGGCCACGGTCGCCTGAAAGCTAGCCGCCAAATCGGCGATCGGCAGGGGATCTACCCCATCAGCGCGAAGTTTTTCCACCAAGCGCAGCATGGCGGTTTTCAGGCCGCTAAAGCTGGAATCGTAGGGATGAAAGCCCCCCTCTGGCAGAGAAATATTACCCTCGGGTAGAGGAAATGCCCTGGCATTGCCGGTTTGGGCCAATTTATCGATCACCGGGCCACCGGGATAGCTCAACCCTAGCAATCGGGCCACCTTGTCAAAGGCTTCCCCAGCCGCATCGTCGCGGGTTTGGCCTAAGGTCTGGTACTGACCACAGGCTTTGACGTAGATCAAACTGGTATGCCCCCCTGACACCAGCAGGCACAGATATGGGGGCTGAAGCTCTGGACTGGCCAGGTAGTTGGCATAGATGTGCCCCTCTAGGTGGTGGATTCCTAAAAAGGGTTTTTGATGCACCATGGCCAGGGTCTTACCGGCGGTTAGCCCCACCAGCAGAGCCCCTACCAGCCCTGGGGCACAGGTGGCCGCCACCCCGTCAATGGCGTCCCAGCCCAGCCCAGCCTGGGTCAAGGCGGCCTCAAGCTCTGCGCCTAGAGTGACCACATGCTGCCGGGAGGCCACCTCGGGCACAATGCCGCCATACGGCTGGTGGATATCAATTTGAGAGGACACCACGCTGCTGAGAATAGCGCGATCGCGCACCACCGCCACCGCCGTTTCATCGCAACTGGTTTCTAAAGCCAAAATTGTTGCCATGGGCTAACCGCTAAATCACCTGAATCGAATCTTGTAGAGATGTAAACACCCCACCGATCTTAGCTTTACGGGGTCCCGGTGGCGGGGTATTATGACGTCCAAGTTGGGTGAATTTTTGTACAAGAAACTTAACTTTCGTTCGAATCGCCCTAGGTTTCTTAGGTAATTAAAAGGAACAGTTTATGCGACGGTTTTTTGCTGTAGCTCTGGTAATTTGCCTCTGGTTTGGGTTCGCCGCCCCAGCCTCTGCCAGTTTGGCTGGTGATAACGTAGCGGGCCTCACCCCCTGCGGTCAAAACGAAGCCTTCCTCAAGCGGGCCGCCCAGGCCACCACGGACCAGGCCAAAGCTCGGTTCGAGTTTTACGGTAACTCTAGTCTACTGTGTGGTACTGATGGCCTACCCCACCTGGTGGTCGATGGCGATCTAGCCCATGCTGGGGAGTTTCTCATTCCTAGTCTCCTCTTTCTCTATATTGCTGGCTGGATTGGTTGGGTAGGTCGTGCCTACTTGATTGCGGTCAGACAGGAGAAAAAGCCTGAAGAGAAGGAAATCATTATTGATGTCCCCTTGGCTGTGAAGTGCTCTCTGTCTGGGTTCGCTTGGCCTCTGGCCGCCTTCAAAGACATCACCACTGGTGCCATGTTTGCGAAGGATGACGAGATCACCGTTTCCCCTCGCTAGGCTCCTAGTACTCTGCGGCGGAAGTAACCCATCTTCTATTTTCGTCGTCAGCAATAACCTTGGTGTGGAGCGGAATTGCCTTTCTGCCTTCTGCCTTCTTAATTCTGCCTTTCCGTACTAGTGCTTTAGCCCATTCCCTTGTCTTGATCAACTTTGGAGAGCCTTTAATGGACAACCTGCTCAAGTATCTATCCACGGCCCCCGTGCTGGCCGCCGTGTGGATGGTGATTACCGCCGGGATTTTGATTGAGTTTAATCGGTTTTTCCCGGATTTGTTGCTGCACCCCTAGGCGCTGTCATAGCGTTCTGGGGTGTACGGACTACGTCCCAAACGTTTTCTAAACTGAGTTGACTGTTTTGCCAGGATTGCTTGGCCAGATAAAAGCCTAGCTGTGAAACAGTTGCTTCTATTGCTGTGATCTATGTTTGACTGGAGAACTACCCTATGACCGAGCTTATTACGCCAGCTGGGGATCCCCAAATTGGCAATTTAGAAACGCCAATTAATTCTTCGGCCTTTTCTAAGGCTTTTATTGGCAACTTGCCTGCCTACCGAACTGGGTTATCTCCCCAGCGACGGGGCCTAGAGATTGGTATGGCCCATGGCTATCTGCTATATGGCCCCTTTGCCCTTCTTGGCCCGCTACGGGACTCTGAGATTCCTGGCTTAGCTGGGTTACTCAGTGCTGCCGCCTTGATTGTAATTTTGACGGCCTGCCTCTCGATTTACTCTGGGGCTGGGGTTAACACTGCGGTCACCAAGACCACAACCCCGTTCACTCCGCCAGCTAGCCTGGAAACCGATGAAGGCTGGAGTGAGTTTGCCGGTGGCTTTTTAATTGGCGGCATCGGTGGAGCCACCTTCGCTTACCTGTTAGCGTCTAATCTGCCCATTTTGACCGCCCTGGTAAGCGGCGGCCATAGCTAGTTAACTAGTTAATAAAATGTCATGATATGAGCTTGATTGCCACTCCAGACATGCTGTCCTTAGCTTGTCCTGATCAAAGTGGCGATGGCCATATCAGACATGGGGCTGCGTAACGGGACTCAGTAAAATGATCAGGCTAGGGCTATTGAAGAACGTCAATAGCCCTGCTTTTTGTTTAAGCGTTCTGCGGGTTAGGGAGCGCGGGCTGAGCGAAGTCGTTTGTCTTTCAGACAGGCTCAGCCCGAAGTTGTATGTTTACGGTCACCCTATTTGCGCAGCGAGTGCTGTGCACTTATCCTCCCTAGAGGGGAAAGGGGCTTCGAGGCTATGTATCTGTGATCTTCACTAAAATGCAGTTTTGACCAAGCAATAGGGGCATTTCAAGTGATGCCCAACCTTTTTGGGTAAACTGATGCCAGTCGCTAACAATGGCGTCTTCAGACCGGACTATCCCCAGATGGAAATCGCTCAGAGAGCTGATTCGTGGACCACTGGTATTCCACTGGCTGTTGAGCCTGTTTGCAAAACTCCTCGATTTGACGCTGCTGGGACAGGGCTTTGCGCAGGGTGCTGATTAACTGTTGGACCTGGGTCCGCATGGCAGGAGCTTGATAGACCGCTGCCATAGTTTGCTGTTCTAGCAGTTGTAGTAGTAACTCATAATGAATATGAGAAGGAAGTGGAACCGGTGTGCCCGAGTTAGCCATAAGAGTTCGATGTCATGGATATTTTTTACGCTGGAATGTCCTCAGGACTTTAAGTTATACCGAAGAGCTGATCGATAGCGGCTCCCGGATCAGGTTGTTTCATCAGAGATTCGCCCACCAGCACCGCCTTCGCACCAGCATTTGCCACTGTCTGCAAGTCTTCGGGCGTATGAATGCCGGACTCACTGACCACCAGGATGTCCCTCTGCTGTAGTTGGGCCTGACGAGCGGCAATCAGCGACTGGGTGGTTGAAAGCTGGGTCGTAAAGGTTTCCAGGTTACGGTTGTTAATTCCAATTAGAGATACGGCGGGAATGGCTAGCACCCGATCTAGCTCATCTAGGGTATGCACCTCGACCAGTGCATTCATACCCAGGGCCTTGGCAATTTGAACGAAGTAGCCCAAATCCTGATCTGACAAAATCGCGGCAATTAGGAGCACCGCGTCGGCCCCCTTTAGCCGGGCCAGGTACATCTGGTAGGGGTAAATGATGAACTCCTTGCACAGTAGGGGCAGTTCCACCGCGGCGCGAATCTGAGCCAGATAGTCAAAGTCTCCCTGGAAAAAAGGTCTATCGGTCAGCACAGACAGACAGGTGGCACCGTGGCGGGCATAGGTTTGGGCGATCGCGACGGGGTCAAAGTCGGCTCGAATGACGCCTTTGCTAGGGGAGGCCTTTTTGACCTCAGCAATCAGGGCGAGGCGAGTACGTCCCTGCTGCCTTAACGCTGCTGCAAAGTCTCGGGCTGGGGGAGCGCTGAGCACGTCCCGCTGCAACTCGGCTAGGGGAACTTGCTCTCGTAGGCGGGCTACTTCCGCTTCTTTCTGCCAGACGATTTTTTCAAGAATATTCTGCGGCTCTCCATCCTCAGATTTGATTTGATAACGGAGATAGTCCACAGCAACAGCGGGATTAGGGGGACGGCGACGAATTTTCATAGGTTGGCAGCAAGGGGAAATAGGAGGAGTAAAGTCGTCGGGGGTCTCACTGGTGGGTCATGCAGGCAATAAGCCCAAATTAAATTACTATCGCCTAATAGGGTATATAGCGCTCTCCGCCAATTGAGAGTAGACTCGACCTGGACTAGCCTAGGGGGCTATGACACGAGGCGAGCCCCCTAGGCGGGCACCACCACGGCCCGCTTGAAGGCTTCATCCAGGACTTCTGATAGGGTGGGGTGGGTGTGGACACAGAAGGATAGGTCGGTGACCGTCTGTCCTTGGGCGATCGCATTAGCGGCCTCCTGAATTAAATCAGCCGCATGTAAGCCAATGATGTGGGTTCCCAGAATCTCCCCTGTATCTTTGCGGTAGATCACCTTCGCTATGCCGTCGGATTCCGCTTCTGCCAGGGCTTTAGAGTTGCCTTTGAAGTAGGTGCGCACGGTATCGATGGCAAACCCTTCCGCCTCGGCTTTTTCTCGGGCGGCGGGCTCGGTCAGCCCCACAAAGCTAACCTCCGGGTGGGTAAAAGCGGCGGCGGGGACGCTGAGATAGTTGACGGTGCGATCGCGCCCACAAATATTTTCTACCGTCACCACCCCCTGGGCCGAGGCAGCATGGGCCAGCATCATTTTGCCAGTGGCGTCCCCAATCGCCCACAGGTGGGGGACTGGTTCCCCCTGCCGCAGCACCTGTAAATGATCGTTAGTGGGGATGAAGCCCCGCCGGTCTAGCTCCACCCCGACCCGCTCTAGGCCCAGGTCTTTGGTGGCTGGAATCCGCCCCGTGGCCACCAGGCAAGCATCCACCTCCAGAGTTTCCACAATCTCTTTAGTTTCCCGATCGGCCAGTTCAATCACCACGGGTGATCCAGGGGTCACATTTTGAGCAATCACCCCAGCCCGGGTTTCGATATCCCGGGGGGCAATCAGCACCCGCTGGGCAATTTTGGCGATGTCAGGATCAAAGGTAGGCATTAGCTGATCCAGGGCTTCAATAATCGTCACCTCACAGCCCAGGGCCGTGTAAATATCAGAAAATTCTAGGCCAATGTAGCCACTGCCGATGATCGCAATCCAGTCGGGCAGCCAGTCCAACTTTAGGGCTTCGTCGCTGGTGAAGACGGTTTTGCCATCTACCTCAATCCCCGGGGGCACAAAGGGGACCGATCCTGGCGACAGAATAATGTCCTGGGCCGTCACTACTTTTTCCCCATCGGCGGTGTCGATCACCGCTTTTTGTTCCCCGGCCACCCTGGCCCAGCCGGTGATGATGTCGACCCCCAACCGGGTCAAACTGTTGGTCATGTCCCCCTGAATTTTGCTGACCAGGGTGTTGGCATGATCGGCGATCGCGCTGCGTTCATAGGTGACTTGCCCCACTTGAATGCCTAAGGATTTGAGGTGATGCTGGTTGCGCAATTCCCGCACCCGGCCAGAGGCGGCTAAAAGCGCCTTAGAGGGAATGCAGCCCCGGTTAACGCAGGTGCCTCCCATCACGTCGGCTTCAACAATGGCCGTTTTGAGACCCGATTTGACCGCGTGAATAGCGGCACCGTGGCCCCCTACCCCAGCTCCAATAATCAGCAGGTCGTAGTCAAATGCGTCACTCACAGCAGGCTCCTGAGACATCACCACATCAGCATTAACATCGGCCAGAGGCTGTGCTGGCGCATATACCATGGCAACGGACAGCTCCGACCTGGTCAAGGTCATCCTCCATTCTTGACCACATTGGGGGGATTAGACAACTCTTAAATTCATTTCCCCAATTCGGCTTGCTGTCGTTGGCGTTTGGCTTCATAGAGCAGCAGAGCCGCTGAAATGGCAGCATTCAATGACTCTACCGCCGGGTGCATGGGGATAGACACCTCTACCGTGGCCGCTTGCTGCAAGGTGGCTGGTAGCCCAGCCCCTTCATTCCCTAGCAAGATAATGGTGGGTTGGTTAAAGTCCACCGCCCAATAGTTCAGGGAGGCCCGGGGATTCGTCGCCACCAGCTGCACCCCCTGCTGACGCCAGCCTGACACCAGGGGGGGAAAGTCCTCCGCGACCACTAGCGGTAGGCGAAACCACTGCCCTGCTGACGCCCGCAAGACTTTAGGATGATCGGGGGCCACACTATCGGCACTGAGCCACAGCCCCCCAGCCTCAGCGGCTACTGCGGTACGAATGATTGTGCCTAGGTTGCCAGGGTCTTGGAGTCTGGCGATCGCCAGGCTCACCCCGGCAATGGGGGTATCAACGGCATTGGGGCGTTGGGGAGCTATTACTACCACCCCATCCGGATGCTGAGTGGTGGCCATCGCCTGCAATATCCCCTCAGAAACCAGTTCGGCCCGTTGCACCTGCCTCACTAGAGCCATCATCAAAGTGGGATAGCGCTGGGTCCAGGCTTCGGTGTAACACGCCGTCTGGAGAGGATAGCCGACGGCCAGGGCTTCCTGCACCAGGTTAGTACCCTCCAGCAATAATTGCCCTTGGGCACGACGAAATTTCCCTTGATGCAAACGGCGAACCGCCTTCACTAAAGGATTTTGCAAACTGGTCAACATGGGCACGGCCCCTTAACCAGGAGAAACACCGATGCTTCCCATAGGTGCAATGGTTTGTCCAAATCCAGCAAAATTAATTAAAACCAAGCCCTAAAATGCGGAACCCGGGACTTGAACCCGGATGTTATTGCTAACACTAGGACCTGAACCTAGCGCGTCTACCAATTCCGCCAGTTCCGCATAGCGATGCTATATTCACACCGCGATTTGTAATC
>SLIY01000304.1 GCA_007135385.1 Leptolyngbyaceae cyanobacterium CSSed165cm_216 | reverse complement strand
CGGGAGTGCGAACGATGACGGTGGCGGTGGGGCGAGAGTTGTCGCCACAGGACACCTGCACCAGATCCAAATGAAAGTGCTCGGGGGCCTGGCGGGTTTCGTCGTTGACGATGGACTCGATGTCCCAGTCGGTGATGTCTTTTTTCTTGTCAGCCAGTTCCTTGAACCGCAGAAAGGCCCGGTTCAGAGATTGATCATCCAGGTCGTAGCCCAGTTCCTGCAGGCGGGTGCGGAAGGCGTTGCGGCCTGAGTGCTTGCCCAGCACAATCTGGTTGTCGGTGAGGCCGATGGACTGGGCATCCATGATCTCGTAGGTGAGTTTATTTTTCAGCACCCCGTCCTGGTGGATGCCAGACTCGTGGGCAAAGGCGTTGGCCCCGACGATCGCCTTGTTGGGCTGCACAAACATGCCGGTCAGGTTCGACACCAGGCGAGAGGTTTTGTAGATCTGACGGGTGTCGATGTTGGTCAGGGGGGCCTCTGAGTCAACGGGGCGGCCAAAGCAGGGGTTATAGAAGGCGCGCCGCACATGCAGGGCCATCACCAACTCTTCTAGGGCGGCGTTACCGGCCCGCTCGCCAATGCCGTTGATGGTGCACTCTAGCTGGCGAGCCCCGTTTTTCACCGCTTCTAAAAAGTTGGCCACCGCCAAACCCAGGTCGTTGTGGCCGTGGACGGAAATCACCGCCTGATCAATATTGGGCACATTTTCTTTGATGCCGCGAATCAGGCCGCCAAATTCTGAGGGAGTCAAGTAGCCCACGGTGTCAGGAATATTGACAGTGGTGGCTCCGGCGGCGATCGCCGCCTCTAGCACCTGGTACAAAAACTCGGGGTCCGAGCGCCCCGCATCTTCTGGGGAAAATTCCACATCATCGGTAAAGGTTTTGGCATAGGCCACCATCTCTGGGGCGATCGCCAGCACCTCGTCCCGACTCTTGCGCAGCTTATACTGCATGTGAATGTCAGAGGTGGCGATGAAGGTGTGGATGCGCCCATTCACCGCTGGCTTCAGGGCTTCCCCCGCCCGCTGAATGTCGGCTTTGGTGGCTCGGGCCAGGCCACAGATAGTGGGGCCATCGGCAGTCCCCACCTCCTGGGCAATCCGCTGTACCGCTTCAAAGTCCCCAGGACTGGCAAAGGGGAACCCGGCCTCAATGATGTCTACCCCCAGGCGGGCCAGCTGCCGGGCAATGGTGATTTTTTCCTCAACATTGAGGGTAGCTCCGGGGGATTGTTCTCCATCCCGGAGGGTGGTATCGAAGATTAGAATGCGGTCTGGGTTGGCGGGTTGGCGCATGGTGACTCCCATGGGATAGACAACAGTTCATCAGACAACAGGCAGGATGCAGAATTCTAAGCAGTCGCCTTTGACCGGCAACCACGGCACAAGACAATCACGGCACAAATGTATCGGTTCTAACTATTGTAGTGGGTAAAACCGGATTCACTATGACTTAGCCCGACAATTTTGAGCATTTGATGACACGGCTAGCCGTCCATGTCCCAATCGGCAGCATATTGCAGCATCAGGGGCGGTAAATCCAGATCCTGAGGGGTACGGCAACGGGTTTCAAACACGCCCACCACATCCTTGAGGCGAGGATTTCCCTTGGTTTTGCCAGTCACACCACTGGCAATCACCACGGCGCAGTTGCCCTGGGACTCCTGCTGCCATTGGTGCCAGCGATCGAGCAAGTTGCGGTCTGAGCCCTCCTGGGTATCATATTCGGCAAACAGGTGCAGTTCGCCATCGCCGGTTTGTAACAGGCCCAGCTCAAAGGCATCACCACTGAAGGGATCGTTACCAGGATTAAAACACACGGCCTGTACCCCCTCGGCCGCTGTTAGGTGCTGAATTAAGGTTTTGGCTTTAGGCCGCGAGGTTTGAATCAAGACGGTGGGTAGGGGCCATGCCGTTGCCGGATGGTCCCCCGCCAAGGATTGATAGGTGACCGTTCTATCGTGCTGCAAGTCGTTCAGCCAATCTGGCTTGAACTGGGTGAGCACAATCAGGGCCCCATCAGGCACATAGTCATCCCGCAGCACCGGAAAATTGTCCATACCTGGGGGTTCATCGGCAAAGGCCAGATCCGTCTGGGCCGCCAAGTCAGCGGTGACCTCGGGTAGGGTTTTGACGCTAACGGAAAGACTGGCGGTCCCATTTTTGGCGGGGTTAGGGATGCGGTAGCGCCCCTCCAGAGCCTTGAAAGGGGGCTTTTCCAACTGGCTACGGTGCTTGCTAAAGAAGCGCTTAATCGCCTCCATCGCCACCAAAAAGGTGGCTCCTTCTTCGTCAGCCAATTGATTGCGCATGCCTTCTAGGGGATGAATACTGCCAAAATCAGGCTGTACCGATTCCGGGGCCATGGCCAACCAGGCGGGGGGCTGATACTGGGCACTGGCGGGGGGCTGATCAAACAGCTCGAAGTTCAAAAACAGGCAGTCCTGCTCCAGAAAGGCCTCCTGCATTTGCTTGGGAGACTGGGGACCCATCAACACGCGATCGCGAAACTGCTTCAGGGAATCCAGACTGCGATACATCAGCAGACCATATTCCACCCCGCCCATGCCCAACACCGACACATACAGGGTGTCCACCTCCCAGGCATTCAGTTCCACCGCCAAAATTTGCTGCTCGTTGAGGCTGTGCCAGGGGGCCAGTTCCCACATTTCCATGGCCTTGTCCACCATGGCATCGCCATAGCGTTCAGGCAGCTCCGCCTCCGCCATTTCGCTGGATTGCAGCAGGGCATGGAAGAGTTCGTCAATCAGGGGTAGCTCCGGGGCATAGTCAATGGCGATGTCGAGCCCTTGCAGTGCCCCCCGCAGATAAAACTGAATTTCGCGATCGCGCACCACAATTTTTTGGGGCCGGGCGGGGTTGAGCCCTCCCTGGGGTGCTTCAATCGCTTGCAGCAGAGTGCGCACCACAGGCTCGTAACCACTGCTAGAGGGCACGATGGTAATGCCCCTCACGGTACCGTGACTGCTGTCAACCCAAAGAATACAGTCGCTGTTTTCCCCAGCCTCCTGGGGTGACATGCCCCACTCATCATCCATAAAACCATTCACAGACCGTCGGTCCCCTTCCCACACACTGGCTAGGCGGGGTAGCTGCTTCAGGCGGTCGATGGTAACGCGGTTCAATCGAGTCATGGGCTAGGAGGTAGGACAATTTAGGAATGGGGTGGGTCAGCACTGGGCTAGATTTCCTGGCTAGATTTGGCTGGCGCTAGGGTAAGCATAGACAAATCAAATACCAACGGTGGCTCGATCGGGGAATTTCAGCCAGGCATGAGAAAGACCTAAGCTACACTAAAACTATAAGAAGTCTTGGCCGAAACCACGGGAGCCGATGGGCGAAAGTGTTAGATTTCACAACATTTCTGCCGGATTGGTCTAGCCATGGGCGCTAAGATAGACACCTATTGTAGTTGTTCTCCATCCAAAGGTTGTTATGACACAAGTCGCTGAGCAAGCCCGCGGCATCCTCATGTCGGATACAGCTCTCAAGCATGTTAAAGCGCTCCAGCAGCAGCAAGGAGGCCAAGCGCTTTGCCTGCGGGTGGGCGTCCGCCAGGGGGGCTGTTCTGGGATGTCGTATACCATGGACTTTGAAGATCCCAGTAACATTAACGATCAAGACGAGGTCTACGATTACGATGGCTTCCGGGTGATCTGTGACAAGAAAAGCTTGCTGTACCTCTATGGGCTAATGCTGGACTACAGCGATGCTCTAATTGGCGGCGGCTTTCAGTTCACGAACCCCAATGCGGTGCAAACCTGCGGCTGTGG
>SLIY01000322.1 GCA_007135385.1 Leptolyngbyaceae cyanobacterium CSSed165cm_216 | reverse complement strand
GGGCCAAAAACTCGGCCTTGGTGGTGATGGCCGGGACACTCCTGTGCTCACAGCCCTGTCGCCTCCGCAATATTCCCCACTTAATGGATATTGAGCGCATGGGGGAGGTCTTGCTTGCCCTAGGGGTGAAGCTAAAGCGTGACGGGGACGCTCTAGATGTTAATGCCAGCAGCATTGCCCACACCAAGGCACCCTATGATGTGGTCAGTCGCCTGCGAGCTAGCTTCTTCGTCATTGGTCCCCTGTTAGCCCGGATGGGGGTGGCTCGGGTGCCGCTGCCAGGGGGTTGTGCCATTGGGGCTCGCCCGGTGGAATTGCACGTGCGGGGCCTACAAGCCATGGGGGCTGATGTTCATATCGAGCACGGCACGGTTCATGCCTACGTACCCGGCAGTGGTAAACGGCTAAAAGGGGCACACATTTATTTAGACTATCCCAGTGTTGGGGCCACTGAAACCCTGATGATGGCAGCTACCCTGGCCGACGGCGAAACCGTGATCGAAAACGCGGCCCAAGAACCAGAAGTAGTAGATCTGGCAAATTTTTGCCGGGCGATGGGAGCTCGGATTCGAGGGGCTGGCACCAATACCATCACAATTGCCGGGGTGCCGCGCCTGCATACTACCGACTATGGCATTATTCCCGATCGCATTGAAGCGGGCACCTTTCTGGTGGCAGGGGCGATTACCCGATCTGAAATTAGTTTGTCTCCGGTGCTGCCCGAGCACCTCACGGCCGTCATTGCCAAGCTGCATGACATGGGGGGGCAAGTGGTCGTTGATGGTCCCAGTCAGGTACGCTATGTGCCTGGTTCGATTATTCACCCAGTGGATATCCAGACGGGGCCGTTCCCAGGTTTCCCGACGGATATGCAGGCTCAGTTTATGGCCCTGATGGCGCTGTGCGATGGCAACAGTCTGATTACCGAAACGGTGTTTGAAAATCGCCTGCGCCATGTGGCTGAACTGAACCGGATGGGGGCTGATATTCGTTTGAATGGTAACTGTGCCGTGATTAAAGGGGTACATCAACTCTCGGCCGCTCCGGTATTAGCCACTGATCTACGGGCTTCGGCGGCACTGGTGTTAGCGGCTTTAGCGGCCCAAGGCACGACCACAATTCAAGGGCTGCAACATTTGGACCGGGGCTACGACGATTTAGAGGGTAAGCTACGCCGGTTAGGCGCAAACATTCGACGGCAAGTGGGGGATAGCGCGATCGCCGCTGCCCCCCTGACCGAGCGCTTGCTTAACAGCCGATAAGTTAGGGGGCTGAGTCAGTCTCTGGGATTAAGCTGGGTTTACAATGGTTTACACGCCCCCTTTGGGGCCATGTTACTTGCCTAGAGGCGTGTATGACCGCAGCTCACCCACCTACTGACTTCAACTGGGAGGCTCTAGCCCAGGCGTTTGGTGCGATCGAAACCATTCGTGATCCTAACCAGTTGGACAAGCTCTCTAAGGACTATTACTATTTCAGTCCTGTGCTGCAAGGGCTACTGGCCGATAAGGTCGGGGACTTGGTGGTGCGTCCTACCACTGAAGCGGAAGTGCTAGCTGTCGCCCAAGTCTGCGTCGATGCGCGGGTACCGGTTACGGTACGGGGGGCAGGCACCGGCAACTATGGGCAATGTATGCCCCTAGCGGGGGGGGTAATTGTAGACCTGAGCCGGATGAGCGCGATTCAGCGGGTGCAGCCGGGGGTGGCCTGGGTAGAACCCGGTGCTAAGCTGGCCGCTATTGATAAGGTCACTCGGCCCTCTGGCTGGGAGCTGCGCATGTACCCTTCGACCTATCGCACGGCCACTATCGGCGGCTTCATTGGCGGCGGCAGCGGCGGCATTGGTTCGATTACCTATGGCCAACTGCGCGATCGCGGCAATCTCAATGCCGTTCGGGTCGTCACCCTAGAACGTACTCCCCGGGTGATTGAGCTGCGGGGAGACGACGTCCAAAAGGTAAACCATGCCTACGGCACCAATGGCATCATTACCCAGCTGGAGATTCCGTTGGGACCTGCCTACCCCTGGGCCGAGGTGATTGTCGTTTTTGATCACTTCATGACCGCTGCCCACTTTGGCCAGGCGTTAGGCGCATCTGACGGATTAATCAAAAAGCTAATTAGCATCCACGCCTGGCCCATTCCCAGCTATTTCGTTGCCCTCAAGCCTTACTTGCCCACGGGCAAAGCCGCCGCCCTACTGATGGTGGCGGAGTCATCCCTAGAGCTATTTGGGGAACTTGTAACGGCCTTTGGGGGCACTATTACTTACTGCAAATCGGCCCAGGAGGCCCAAAGGGGTACTCCTCTGGCAGAGTTTACCTGGAATCACACCACCCTTCATGCCCGTAGTGCCGACCCGTCCCTCACTTACTTACAAACCCTATTTCCCTACGACGCAGATTTAAAGGGAGTGCAGCATTTTTATGACTATTTCGGGGACGAAGTGCTGATGCACCTAGAGTATTTGCGTATGAAGGGGCAGGTGTGCCCCGCTGCCTTGCAAATTGTGCGCTACTCCACTGAGGACCGACTGAATCAGATTATTCAATACCACGAAACCAACGGCGCCCTGATTGCCAATCCCCATACTTATGTCCTAGAGGATGGTGGCATGAAGCAGGTGGACCAGGTACAGGTAGACTTTAAGGCTCAAGTGGATCCCTGTGGGCTGCTGAATCCCGGTAAAATGCGGGGGTGGATAGAGCAATACCCGCGATCGGTCCCTTCTCTAGAAGGTCCAGGCCCTACTTAGGACGCTGCTGGGCGGCAACTAAGGCTTGGGCATTCTTAATCCACAGCTTCACCTGATCAGGGGTAGGACTGAGGTCATTGCGCCGTAGAGTAGCGACATGGAGCCGTTTCACCTGTACCGCCAGGGTTTGGGCGGAGGTTTGGGCCAGTTGTTCTAGGGACATAATGCCTGCATGGAGCAGCAGGCCATTGAACTCGCAACCAACCGTCGGGACCCTGGCTAAATCGGCCAAAATCACCCACTTTTTGACATATCGCAGTGGCAACCGCAACCGCTGGGCCAGCGCCGCCTGACGGGAGGGAGACTGGCCAAAGTGATAGAGCTGAGTTGTGGTCGAAAATCCCAAGTTAGCCAAAGCCGTTTGGTGATCAGTACTCAGGCCAGGTAAGTTCTGGAGGGGATAATCCTGGGTGGTCATATCGATCGGGATTGGGTTTATACTGGTAATAGTTTTAGTCTACGGGATGTAGCGCAGCTTGGTAGCGCGCCTGCTTTGGGAGCAGGATGTCGCAGGTTCAAATCCTGTCATCCCGATTTCGTTTGATTTTTTTCGTTTGATTTTGATAGACAGCCGACTCAGAAAGCAGGCTCCGAGTGCTCTGTCGATCTTAAAGTTTAGGACCACAGGTACGCTTAAAGACCCTTCTGATAAGTACATGGACACAATGACTGACTGATCCTTGATCCGGCGATCCGGCCTTCGACTCCGCTCAGGCCTCGTCGCTGGTTGAGCGAAGTCAAAACCAGCAACGTTGAGTCCTTTATTTTTGTCCACCTACTTACCTGCCGCCCTCAGCCAAGGGGAAATGTGAGAATCCTGTGTGAATCGGGAAAATCCGGAGGGCCAGGCAGGCGTCTCACCTGCACAGGCAAGCGGCCCGTTGTGCCTATCTAAACCCATTCAGATTGCTATATCGCTATATCTATATATCTATAGCGGTTCCTTGTCGAGTGAGGTACGATTGAACTATAGGAGGCTCTGGGAATTATTCATGCCTGTAATGAATTTTCCTTGTGATGGCTGAGCATGAAAGCTTACTCTCTTGATTTTCG
>SLIY01000398.1 GCA_007135385.1 Leptolyngbyaceae cyanobacterium CSSed165cm_216 | reverse complement strand
TAAGGCGACGGGCAACATCCTGGGCATCCACAATGGCATCCCAGGCTTTGGCGGTAAACTTGTCCGGATCAGTTGGCTGCATAATCTCCGTGGCGGACGAGGCGGCTTTGCGTTTTGTAACCGTTGGACGTTCAGTATATCAAAGACTAGCCAGCGGCCATTTCTGGCTGAGCTTCGGTGGCACGATGGCCTGCCGATGTCCCCATTTGAATCAGTTCCACTTTGTAACCATCGGGATCTTGTACAAAGGCAATCACCGTAGATCCATGTTTCATCGGGCCGGGCTCGCGCACCACCTGGCCACCCATGGCTTTGATGTCGTCACAGGTTTGATAGATGTCGTCAACCCCCAGGGCAATGTGGCCATAGGCGTTGCCTAAATCGTAAGCCTCTACGCCCCAATTGTAGGTCAGTTCTAATACGGTATGGTCAGACTCATCACCATAGCCGACGAAGGCCAGGGTAAATTCGCCGCCGGGATAGTCTTTTTTGCGCAGCAGGCGCATGCCTAGCAGATCACAGTAAAACTTGAGGGAGCGATCCAGGTCGCCGACCCGCAGCATGGTGTGTAGTAGTCGCATAGAAATTGAATTAGTTCAACGAATAGTTCCTCTACATTATTACGACCTTAGCGGTAAACGTGGGGACAGGGCTCCTCCGGCCACGACCACCAGGGAGTCTACTCCTGACCTCGATAGGATCTTTAGCCTGTAATTGTTACATGGCTGTTACACGGCATAAATGCTCAAATTATTGCAGCAAACTATTTCCCGCCTCAAAAAATTGCAAAATCAGGTGAGTTCTATGCCGTTAGCCAAGCGATTCAGTGTAAATATCACCGGCGACATCCGGAGAATGTGCTGGCCGGTGTGAAGTTCAATCTGTCCTCATACACAGTGCTCCCATGCCCACGGACTATGTTTTGTTTGTACATGGTGTAAAAACCAGAGATAGGAACGAGTTTCAGCGGGCAGCGACCCAACTGCTGACCGGCATGACCCAAACGCTCAGTCATCTTGAAAGAACCATAAAACCGATCTTTTTCTTCTGGGGCGATCAAAGTGTTGAAGCCCAGGCTAGCCTGGTGGCAGGCTTTGAGAGCTCGGAAAAGAAATGGAAACAGTTTTGGTTCCGTGACTTTCGTACCGAGCAAATTTTAGAATTTGTCGGTGATGCGGCCTTATACCTCAGCCGCCATGTGGGCTCTAATGTGGTGCGGGCCTTTCATCAGCAAGTATTAACCCAGGGGTTAAAGGATTCTCGCCCAGAACAGGGCGATCGCCTCCACTTGGTCACCCACAGCTGGGGTACAGTCATCTTATTTGATATCCTGTTTGCCAGTCGTTGGGAAGACCCCCGCTTGGACGAGGGCAGCACTGCCGATATTCGTGACCTTGTGCACCAGATTCGTCGAGCCTTTTTTGGCCTAGATCCCAATCCTGACGGGGGTATTCCCCTAGCCAGTATTAACACCATGGGGTCGCCCATCGCCCTCTTTACCCTGCTCAAGCTGACTGGAGAAAGTAGCCACGACCTCAGCCCTAGCCTGAATGAACTGATCAAAAATCTTTATGACCGACGTAACGGTCGGCCCTTGCCCTGGCAGAATTTTGCTCATCCCGGTGACCCCATCGCCTATCCCCTAGAGGGGATTATCACCCAATTGCTACAGCAGGGATCTGACGAGCGCTATGTAGTGATTGAAGACATTATTCACAGCGATCCCTTCCCCCGGAGGTTAAGAAACCTGGGTGGTCTGTTGCCCTTTACCCGCCAGTGGCTATTGCCTATACTAAGCGGGGGAGATGCCCACGGCAGTTACTGGGCAAACCCGATGGTGGCAGAAGCCATCAGCTCAGTGATTCAAGCATCGATGGAGAGCCCAGATTAATCAACCCATCTATTGTCATGGAGTATTAACAAAAAGTTAAATATTGCGCTGTTAACTACTCTATGGCTCAGGGATAAAGCCTATGATCACAGGCAATCAAAATCCATACCTATCTGGGCAAGATTATGGCGACTAAATCTAAAGCCGACAGTAACTCTGTAGCTGAGCAAAATAGCCATCAAGGGATCGCGGCAGATCTCAGTCCGAAAAAAGCCAAGCCCAAAAAAAAAGGCAAGAAAGCTAAAAAGTCTAAAAAAACTGACGCTAAAAAAGACGCCAAACATAAATCCTCAGCCAAAGGTCAGTTAGCCCAGCGATCGCACGGTCGCTATACCTCTGAGTCAGAGGGTAGCTCTAAGCTGGGTAAAAAAAAGTATGAGAAGGCGCTGGCCCAGCTGCAAGTGGAGTTGGTCAAAATGCAGTACTGGGTGAAGCATTCTGGTACACGGATTGTGGTGATCTTTGAAGGCCGCGATGCAGCGGGTAAGGGGGGCACTATCAAGCGGATTACCGAGCCCCTGAACCCCCGGGGATGCCGGGTAGTGGCCCTAGGTACTCCCAGCGATCGCGAAAAAACCGAGTGGTACTTTCAACGCTATGTGGCCCACCTGCCCGCTGCCGGGGAAATTGTCTGCTTTGATCGCAGCTGGTACAACCGGGCCGGGGTGGAAAAGGTGATGGGCTTTTGTACCGAACAGCAGTATAAGGAGTTCATGCGTTCCTGCCCTGAGTTTGAGCGGATGTTGGTGAGGTCTGGGATTATTTTGCTGAAGTACTGGTTTTCAGTCAGTGACGAAGAGCAGGAGCGGCGGTTTCAGTCTCGCACTATCGATCCAGCCCGTCGCTGGAAGCTGAGCCCGATGGATCTAGAGTCTCGCGATCGCTGGGTCGAGTACTCCCAGGCTAAAGACATCATGTTTGCCCACACCAATATTCCCGAAGCCCCCTGGTTTACCGTCGAGGCCGACGACAAAAAACGGGCTCGGCTCAATTGCATCAGCCACCTGCTCAGCAAAATTCCCTACGTGGATATGACCCCAGATCCGCTGGAGCTGCCCCCCCGCAGCCAGGCGCCCCAAGACTACGTGCGTCCGCCCCAAAACGAGCAGTTTTTTGTACCGGAAATTTATTGAGACGATTGTCGAGAAAGGAGATCCCCACCAGGGCCATTTCATTCTCAAGGGAGCCTAAAGATGCTAGAGTTTCAGGCTAGTTCCAATACCTCTAGCGTTTATGCGTCTGCCCCCTCCCGTCCCCCCTGCTGTTATCGACTCACGGCCAGAGCCTGCTGTAGAGCGGATCGGGATCCTCGAAGCCTTCATTGACCTGCCCGATGTCCGTAAGGCCGCTGGCAAACGGCATCAGATGGCCCTATGCCTGGCGCTCTTTACCCTGGTGGTGACCGCCGGTAATCGAGGGTTTATAGCCATTGGCGACTGGCTAGCTACCGTAGCGAGCTAATTGCCCTCTTTAAGCCGCCTAAGCAACGCCTCCCCTCCTACAGCACCATTCGCCGTGTGCTGCTCAACCTGGATTATTCAGACTATTCAGCGGCCTTAGCCCGACTCTTTGGCATTGAGCCCTTGCCCGGCGAGACCCGCGCGGTAGATGGCAAGGTCTTACGAGGGTCGTATCAACTGGAGACTGACAATCCTGACTCTCCGCCTCACCCGGCGATTATGTTGGTCAGTGCCTATCTGGTGGAGCGAGGTCTGATTCTGGAGCCCTACCAGGTAGACCGCAAAACCAATGAAATCAAGGCCTTGCCCGAGTTCATCGAACAACTGGCGCTCAAGGGGGTAGTGATTGCCTTTGATGCGATTAGCACCCAAAAAGCGGTGCGACCCCGCGCCGGTTTCCGGCGCTAGGGAACGCGCACCAAGACAAAACCTGTCAGCTGATTATTGACACCGAAAACCATGACT
>SLIY01000490.1 GCA_007135385.1 Leptolyngbyaceae cyanobacterium CSSed165cm_216 | reverse complement strand
TCTGCCACAAATCCGGCTGCCAAAAACGGGGCGGACGACAGTTAGCCGCAGCGCTGGAGCAGGCCTTGCGCCAGCGCAACCTGCAGGGCCAAGTGACGATTCAATATACCGGCTGCCAAAAGCACTGTTCCAAAGCACCTACGTTTACTGTCATGCCTGGCGGGCATCGCTATAGCCAGGTCAAAATATCCCAACTGCCCACTATCCTCGATCGCCACCTGTCTCCCGCCAAACCTACCCCCATGTAGCGACAGCTATGGTCTCCGCCACCGATCACCAGCCTATACTGACCTGCATTTTGCCGTCATCAGAGCCCACGTTTTACTACTTCGCCTACGGTTCCTGCATGTGCCCGGTGGATTTAAAGCGCTCCCTAGGGGAGAACACTCACTCCTATGTGGTGGGTGCCGCCACCCTCCAGCACTATCGGCTGGGATTTCATTATTTTTCGCCCAAACGCCAATGTGGGGCACTGGATATTTTGTCGGCCCCCAAGCATTCGGTGCAGGGGGTCCTTTATCGCCTACCCTGGCAGCTTAGCCCGAACCTGGATCAACGGGAAGGGGTACACCAAGACTGCTATCGTCAGCAGTTTGTTACCGTCCATAGCCCAAAGCGGGTTTATCATCGCGTCCGCACCTATACCGTCGTTCAGAAAACCCCTCAAGAGATTGCCCCTAATGATTGGTACTTCAGTGTGGTGCTGCGAGGGGCCATTACCTGTCAACTACCAGAACACTACTGCTGGCAGTTATTTCAACATATGAGAACGCTACAAATGGCATGAGTTAAGGAATATCAATAACCGACCGATCAAGAACCCATCAGTTGATCCTCCTATTGGCACGCAATTAGAGAGGAGTCAATCGACAAAATTAATCAGCATCTATAGCTCAAAAATCGATATGTGACCAACACAAATAAATTTTTTTATTCGATTGATACAGGATTGAAACAAAGTTATAAATCCATCATACATGAAGGCAAATTAGCGTTACTCTGATCACATAATTTTTGGCCAAGATGTCCAACCTGAACATTTTTCAGCTCAATAGAAAAGAAATAGTTAAACCGTATCGATTGTCATAAAAGTTGAGCTTATAGGTTGTTATCCCTAGTAGGGTGAATTGCTCAAAAAGAGATAGCACCCATGTCTTACACCGTTAAAGAAAGTTGTAATGCCTGCGATAGTTGCCGCCCTGAGTGCCCCAACGGTGCTATTAAAGCTGAAAGTGAGGGCGAAGGCTACTGGATTGACCCGACACTGTGCGATCGCTGCCCAGACGTGGAGATTCCTCGCTGCGTCGAAGCCTGCCCCATCGGATCGCTTACGCCTTTGAAACCTAAAAAGGGGCGAAGTAAAAGCACCCTACTACCTGCGGCGATTCACGAAATTTTTCTCAACGGTAAGACTAATCCCTTTGCCTCTTCCATGGTGGCTTGGGAAGCCTGTAATCTTCTGGCGCAGCGTCAGTCCCTCAGGTGGCAGGCCGATGACGACCATAAACTCTGCTATAAGCGCCCTACCCACCGGGGTCAGGGGGAAATTCGATTTCGCCTCGCCACCAACCCAGAGGTGCCCTCTTCCCCACCGATGGACTACAACCTAGGACTCGCGGCCCTGGCTCAGTTCGACATTCGGGCCGTTTGTGTCCATCTGATTTTTGCCGCCTATGCCACGACCGTTAGTACCCCTTGGGAAGACACCTTTGTGATCAATGACCAGCATATTGAGCAGTACCTGGGTCTAAATCGGCGCAGAGACCTGACTAAGCTAGAGAAGCTCACCTTGATCAAAGATTTGGTCTATCAGGCTTGTCACCTACTCGTCAGCCTCGACTGGCCCCGTCAGGGCAAAGTTCAAGGGTTTTCGATGGCCGAACAACCCGTCTGGCACCTACTCGATACCCAGTACTACTTTGAAACAGATGCCGCTGGCTCGCGCCACCTGATTGGTCTGGGCTTTACCCTTCAAGCTGGCGCTTGGACCAAACATTTTTTAAACCAGCAGGACTACCGCAAACAAACCGCCTTTTACCAATATGGCACCTTGCCCCAGTCGCTGCTGACTGAAGTAATGAGCAACTGGCAGCAGCATGAAGGGGCCGTGCGCCTGTTGCTGTGGTTGGTGTTTAAGTTACGACTAGGGGGAGACCAACGGGTGACCGTACGTACCCTGCTGCGCATTGCCTATGGCGAACAACGGCTGACAGAAGCTATGACCGTCCGGGGGGCCCATAAGCGATTGCTCAAAACCTTTGAAAGTGACCTAGAAGCCATCTATCACTACGGTTTAAAGCCCCAGTTTGACCCCGAGACCTATGGCCCTGATATTCAACCACTGTGGGCTCGAGTAGCGGATATTCCCGACGATGCTGACGAAGCCCTAGACTTTTGGGCTGACGACGCTAACCAGGCCCTAAGCCTGACGAGTACGGCCCCCCGCGACAAGTGGCAGCGGTTGCTTAACGCCCGTCTGCTTGGGTTTGAGCTTTCGGACGAATGGCAGCAGAGTTTGCGTAAACCCAAGAAAAGGCGATCGCGTCGTCAGTCTAAAGCCAAGACAACCCCAACTGCAAAACCCCTCTCCACCCAAGCGATTAAAACGGCTCGGCAGCAACTGGACCTCAGCCAGCGGGATCTGGCAAAGCGCTTGGGCAAAAGTCAAAGCTGGATTCGCGATGTGGAAAAGGGTCGATTTAGCGTCGGTGCAGACGATCAAACATTACTACGCCAAGCCCTTGACATGTAGGGAAAGGTGGAAGCAGGAAGCTGAAACAGCTAGTAGGGGTTGGTAGCCAGGTATCAGGTTCTAGGGGTCAGGCAGGGTTAGCCGACTGATGCGGCGACGTACTAGGCCAGCCACCAACTCATACTTAAACCAAACAAAGACAACAGGGACAGGATCAAAAAAGCAGATGGACTATTGGTCTTGATGGCCAACGTATCGACCCGGGCCAATAGCGATGCCGCCACTAGCATAGACCCATAGACAAACAGCTGAAACTGGGTCACAGCCGCCACCGCCAGCGTAGCGATGGTTAGGGCCATGATCAAGTAGCCAAAATCTGACTGAAACCCCAATAGCAAAACCCGACGACACCAGGGCCAGAGCACTGTCAATATCCCTGCTAGCACCACCGCAAACCCAGCACTCAAGGCCCAGGTTAGGGGGCTGGCCCCATCGTGTTTAATCAGTCTGCCGTAGGTAGCATAGGCGATGAATAGCAGCAGCCAAGATAGCCAGGGACCATTAAAGCGGTCCTTGACAGTCATCGGAGCGGGGGAAGGAAGTGGCGGTTTTGCCATGGCCTGGCACCATCAGAGATTAGTAGAAATGGCTTGCACTGGACAGGTGGGAATGCACTGTTCGCAGACAATACAGCGGGAGCGGTTAAAGGTGAGTTGATAGGTCTCGGGGTGCAAGGTCAGGGCGCGGGTGGGGCAAACCCCGGTACAAAGCCCACAGTGAACACAGAGAGCCTCATCAATCAAGATTTCGCCACTGGCCACAGAGACATTGATATCTTGAGCCTCTAGCCAGTCGATGGCGTCATTGAGTTGGTCAATATCGCCGGATAGCTCGACGACCAGGGTGCCCACCTGGTTGGGGGCCACCTGGGCTCGAATAATATTGGCGGCAATATTAAAGTCTTTGGCCAAGCGATAGGTAATCGGCATATGCACCGATCGCTTCGGAAAAATCAGCCGCACCCGTTTCTTCATGGCTAGATCACGCCTTCAGTTCTTTTACACTTAGCTCTTATACTTTTAAGATAGTGAACCCTCCCTTCTATCCTACCGAGAGACACAGACTT
>SLIY01000215.1 GCA_007135385.1 Leptolyngbyaceae cyanobacterium CSSed165cm_216 | reverse complement strand
GATCGCGCCCTAGGTGTTTGGCCTGATAAAGGGCGGCATCTACCCGGCTGATGAACCCATAGGGCTGATCGGTGGTTAGGGGGGAGTAGCAACCAACCCCCATACTGATAGTAATGTGGGGGCTAACCGGGGAAAAATCATGGGGTATCTCCAGAGCGGCAATGTTGTCGCGAATCCGCTGGGCCACCTGAATCGCCCCTGGGCCATCGGTCTCAGGCAACAAAATGGCAAACTCTTCCCCACCGTAGCGGGCCACTAAATCCTTATCGTGGCGCACAGCTTCGCTAATGGCTTCGGCCACCTGACACAGGCAGCGATCGCCCTCAGGATGGCCATAATTGTCGTTATAGGGCTTGAAAAAGTCAATATCAACCAGAATCAGGCTGACCGGAGTTTGCTTCAGCTGGGACCGTCGCCAGACTTTGCCCAACACGCGATCAAACTGGCGACGGTTGGCAATCTGGGTGAGGCTATCGATGGTAGCTTGACGGCTCAACTCAGCATTGGCCTGCCGCAGTTGGCGGTGTAGTTCAGCTTGGCGGGCCTCGGCCTGCTTTTGGTAAGTGAGATCGGTATTAGCGGCTGAGATCCGCACTGGCTGCTGTGCTTGATCCCGCAAAATTAATCCCCGGGTCAATACCGGCACATAATGTCCTTGCTTATGTCGCAAACGCAGTTCAACGTTGTAAACCTCTTGGTGGGTGGCCAGGGCCTCAGCCATAACTGTGTTCACCTTGGCTTGGTCCTCCGGGTGTAACAGCTGCCGCCAAAGGTCAGGATGCTGGGGCAGTTCGGTCGGGCTGTAGCCCAACATCGTAAACCATTGCGGTGAGTAATAAATTGTTTGCCGTTGCAGATCCCAGTCCCACCACCCATCATTAGACGCCTTCAACACCAACTGTAGGCGTTCTTCGGAAGCCGCTAAGGCCTGTTCAGCCCGCACCTGGGCATCGACATCTTGAATTGATCCATACAGCCGCAGACAGGTATCGCCCTCAAACTCCCCTTGCCCCTGGGTGCGCACCCAGCGGGTACAGCCAGTGGCTGTGACTAACTCCACCGTGACATCCCAGGGCTGTCCAGTCGTCATACAACGATGCACCACATGGTTGATGGTGTTCCGGCTATGGCCTGACTTATAAAACTCGATGGCCTGGGCCAAGCTGGGCTCAAAATCAGGGGCCACCTCATGGATATCGCGGGTGATTTGGGTCCAAGTCAACTGCTGATTGACCAGATCTAGGGCCCATCCCCCCACCCGAGCCACGGTATTAGTTTGCTCCAGAAATTCTTTCGTCCGCCGCAGTTCCATTTCAATCTGCTTGCGATCGCTTAAGTCTCGCCCCTCAGGAATCAGCAGGGTGACCTCACCGTTCGGGCTAAACACCGGTCGCAGGGAAAAGTCGATAGTCATGACCTGGTCCCCCTGACCTTTGACCTCCACCTCGTAGCGGATAAACTCCCCCTGGGCAGAGGCGGCTATGGCTGCTTGCAGACACCGCTGGGCCTCGCTCTTGTCTCGCCACCACGGTGTTTGCCAAAAGGGACGATTAATCACCTGCTCCCGAGTGGCGCCAATAAAATCTAAAGAGGTTTGGTTGGCCTCTAGCAATAGACCATTGGGGCTTAATACCCCGATAAATTGATACATTTGATGAAAAATCGCCTGAAAGCGCTGTTCGCTTTCCCACAGGGCGGTTTCAGCGTTAACCCGATCGGTAATGTCCCGTACCAGAATCAGCACTTCGTCCTGGGATAGGGATACAATCCGGTTTTCTTCATACCGCAGTTCGCCGTACACCTCCAGGACTTGCTCATACTGCTGACACGTCCCGGTATCAAGGGCGCGCCGCACATGCTCCATCCGCTTTTGGGCCTGGGGTTCTGGCAAGATATCGTACATAGACCGGGACCGACTACTAAAGGTGTCGGGTAGCAGTTTCACCTCCCCCCCTGAGATAATATCTAGCCCTACACCCTGCCGATTGACCCGCATGATCAAGTCGGGAATGGCTTCTAGCATCGCCCGTTTGGTCGCTTCGCTCTCTTCTAGGGCCTTTTCAGTGGCCTGGCGAGCGGTAATATCGCGCACAATATAGGTCACTTCGTCCACCGCCGAGGGTACCATCCGCCCTTCAAACACCACATCTTTGCCGTCAATCGGCAAGGTGTACTGAAATTCCTGGAGGGTTTGGGTCTCTAAGGTACGGCTAATATGCCCCCTAAACATATCGGCAATTGGAGGAGGGAACATTTCGTCTAGGGTGTAGCCGACAATTTGGTCAACGGAGCCGTAGATTAAAGCTGGATTGGTGGCATGGTAATCCAGATAGGTGCCCTGGTGGTTGATCCGAAACACTAAATCGGGGATGGCGTTGACCAGAACCCGGTGGCGATGTTCACTGGTGGCTAGGGCTTGCTCAGCGGCTTGGCGCTCAGTTTCCTGCTGCTTCTGTTCACTAATGTCTTGGATCAAGGCAATATCGGAAATGGGTTGCCCCTGCTCATCCCACAGAACCGACAGCACCGCTCGGCCCCAAAACACCGTGCCATCCTTACGGATATAGCGTTTGTCAACGGTGGCTGATGTGATGTCGCGGCGGTAAAGGGCTTGCAGCATTGCGACGGTGGCGGGCAGATCCTCAGCATAGGTGACATCTTGGAACCGCAGATTTAATAGTTCTGCCTCGCTGTACCCCAACATCCGGCAAAAGGCCTGGTTTACCCGCAAAAACTGGCCATCGGGGCTGGCTTGGTTAATGCCAATGGCCGCTTGGTCTAGAATCGTCTTATTTTGAGCCGCACTGGCCCGCAGGTCGGCTTCTAACGCTTTGAATTTGCTGATGTTAGTGGTTGTCCCGTCGATGCGCAGCGCCTTGCCCTCAGGAGTATAGACCATGCACATGGTGTTGCGCAGCCAGCGCGTCTGTCCATCGGCCAGGAGAATCCGATACTCCAAACTCAGAGTGCCAGTTTGGGGAAGGTGGTGAATGGCTTGCTGGACCTGGGCTTGATCCGCTGGATGAATCAGGGTTAGCCACAGCTTGGGGTCGTCCCGGAAGGCAGCGGCCGGATACCCATAGATGTGCTCGGTGGCGTCGTTAATGTAAAACACCTGATGGGTGGTGGGATGGATTGACCACACCACCCCTTCAACCGAGTTTAAGATGCTGTCTAACCACTGCTGTTGCTGTTCTAGTTGAGCTCGGGTGGCGGCCAGTTCTTGGGTGCGCTCAAGTACCCGCTGCTCTAAATCTTGGGTCAGTTGTTGATACTGGGCTTCAGCTTGCTGGCGATCGGTAATATCGCGCAAAATTGACAAGTGATGATGGGGAGCCACATGAGTCGTAGCGACGAATTCCACCTGACGCCATGCTCCGTCCGGGCGCTGGATGGTTATTTCGCCCCGCCTTTGACCAGAGACTGGCAAGGATAACCAATCGGCTGGATTAACCGTCTCCGAGGGCAACAAATCGAGGACAGCGCGACCAACAATCGCCTGGGGGGCCAAACCAAAAAGAGCACCTGCGGCTGGATTAGCCGCGACACAATACCCTTGATCGTTGGTGACTAGCATGGCATCTAAGGCCAGGGTAAAAGCGTGGCTATTATATTGGTCTGGATCAGTATCATCTAACCAGGGTGAACTGTTGGCACTGTTGTGGCTAACACCATCCTCTGTGATCTGACTATCCTGCCAGGTCATTGATCCCAGGCTCCTAAGATAGGGCAATGGGACGGTGGGGTAACACGATCTACCACGATAGACGCTGGGAAAGAAAACGTAACGGTTACCATCTGGGGCAGCCGCCGCTTAGGGG
>SLIY01000048.1 GCA_007135385.1 Leptolyngbyaceae cyanobacterium CSSed165cm_216 | reverse complement strand
GATGGAAAATCCATGGTGCTACAACATCCCCTTAACAACAACCCATGACATCGTTCTTAGCTTGCCCGTCGAGAGCCCCTGAGCTGTTTTTGGTAACGAAAAGCAACACACTAGCATCTACCCATGGGGAAACACGACAACCTCAGCCCAGCTAGCGCTAGAGGTTATGTCGCCATCTGTCATACTATCTATAGTCAATCTGGGACAGTTAAGCTCGGGCGCGATCGCCCCCAAGAGAACGACCTATGGTTACAAAACTTCGTGATTTTCATGGCCATAGATGACAGAGTTGAAACAAATCCAAAGTTTCTGTGATCCCCCTAATTATCGGCCTTAGGATGCGAGAAGTATGGCTGATGATTTTTTGGCCTCCGCAAGATAAGCCCTTCTAGGTCTGTTCACCGTTTTGCCACAGGATAACGCCACGGTGGCCGATCTAGGCTACGGGGATTTTCGCGCCTAATACTGTAATACTTCTTTGCTTCTGTATGGGAGCCTAGCCATGAGCCAAATTCCCGCCCCTTTATTAACCCTGGTGATCGGTGTTGTGGTCACCCTCGTCAGCCTGTGGTACGGGCAAAACAACCATCTGCTGCCGATGCAAGCCTCGGAACAGGCCCCCCTGGTGGATGGCTTATTCAATGTTATGGTGACCATTGGCACAGCACTATTCATCGTGGTGCAGGGGACGATCATTTACTTTTTCATTCGATTCCGTCGCCCCAAGGGCGACGACACTGACGGTCTACCCGTCGAGGGTAATCTGCCCCTAGAAGCCTTCTGGACGGCTATTCCTGCCGTGATTGTGGTCGGTCTAGGGATTTACAGCGTATCGGTATTTCAGGAGATGGGCGGGTTTACCCCCGGTGGCCACCATGGCCACGGCCTGATGGTGGCCCAAGCGCCCCAGACAAGTGTGATTGATGTCGGGTCTCCCCTGCTGGCCCAAAGCGACGCTGAAGACAGCGTTTACACCAATGTCCAGGTGTATGGGTTTGGGGCTTCTTCGTTGAAGGGGGTAAGTGCGCCAGACGTGACGGTCAATGTGACGGGTATGCAGTATGCCTGGATTTTCCGCTACCCCGATACGGGCATTACCGATGGGGAGCTGCATGTGCCGGTGGGACAGGATGTGCAGCTGATGATTGAGGCCCAGGATGTGATTCATTCCTTTTGGGTACCCCAGTTTCGCCTGAAGCAAGACGCCCTGCCAGGGCAAACCGCTGAACTCAGATTTGTCGCCACCCGGGAAGGGACCTATCCAGTGGTCTGTGCTGAGCTGTGTGGCGCCTACCACGGGGCTATGCGCACTCAGGTGATTGTCCACTCTGTGGAAGACTATGCCGACTGGGTGGCCAGCCGGGTGGCCCAGGGACCCTCTGGTGCTGACGTTGTGGCCACATCCCGTACCGATGCCGAGTACCTGGCCGCCGCCACTCAAGCGACGCCAGTGAATCCGACGCAGTTGGCTCAACTGGCTGACTAGGCCAGACCGCAGGTCTGGTCCAGATTGACGGACCGGCCCACTTTAATCGTTGATGTTTTAGATGTTTTAATGGCTTCTTTATGGCTCAAGCAGACCTGCCAGTAAACCGCTCTGAGGCTCCAGCCGGCCATGGCCACCCTGAAAAGTGGAAGTGGTACGACTATTTCACCTTTAATGTGGATCACAAGGTGATTGGCATTCAGTATCTGGTGACCTCATTTTTGTTCTACTTAGTGGGGGGCTTTATGGCGGTGCTGATGCGCACCGAGTTGGCTACTCCAGATTCTGACTTTCTCAGCCCTGATCTCTACAATGCTTTTTTGACCAACCACGGAACGATCATGATCTTCCTGTGGATTGTACCGGCGGCGATTGGCGGCTTTGGCAACTACTTGATTCCGCTGATGATTGGGGCGCGGGATATGGCCTTCCCCAAGCTCAATGCCCTGGCCTTTTGGCTGAACCCCCCGGCGGGGGCACTGTTGCTGGGTAGCTTTTACTTTGGCGGTGCCCAGGCGGGCTGGACCTCCTATCCACCCCTGAGCGAAATTACGGCCAATGCGGCCCAAACCATGTGGATTCTGGCGATTGTACTGGTGGGGACATCGTCGATTTTGGGGTCGGTCAACTTTTTGGTGACGATCTGGAAAATGCGGGTACCCAGCATGGCCTGGGATCAGATTCCCCTATTTTGCTGGGCCATGGTGGCCACCTCATTTCTGGCTTTGTTTTCTACGCCAGTGCTGGCGGCGGGGTTGATTCTGCTCTTGTTTGATATCAACTTCGGTACCTCCTTCTTTAAGCCGGATGCCGGGGGTAATGTGGTGGTGTACCAGCACCTGTTCTGGTTCTACTCTCACCCGGCGGTGTACCTGATGATTTTGCCCATCTTTGGCATTATGTCGGAGGTGATTCCGGTGCACGCCCGCAAGCCCATTTTTGGTTATAAGGCGATCGCCTACTCATCGTTAACCATCTGCCTGGTGGGGCTGTTTGTGTGGGTGCACCACATGTTCACCAGCGGCACCCCCCCCTGGATGCGAATTTTCTTTACCATTTCGACGCTGATTGTGGCGGTGCCCACGGGCATCAAAATCTTTAGCTGGACGGCCACTCTCTGGGGGGGCAAAATTCGCTACACCAGCGCTATGCTGTTCGCCGTCGGGTTGCTGTTGATGTTTGTGTTCGGCGGCCTCAGTGGCGTTACTCTGGGGGCGGCTCCCTTCGATATCCATGTGCACGATACCTACTACGTGGTGGGCCACTTCCACTACGTGCTGTTTGGTGGGTCTGTGTTCGGCATTTATGCCGGGGTGTATCACTGGTTCCCGAAAATCACGGGCCGGATGTTGAACGAGCCCCTAGGGAAAGTGCACTTTGTCCTCACCTTCATTGGCACCATTCTCACCTTTACCCCCATGCACTCCTTAGGGATGCAGGGGATGCCGCGACGGGTGGCGATGTATGACCCTCAGTTTCAAGGGCTGAACCAACTGGTGACCGTAGGGGCGTACATTCTGGCGGTATCGGTGATTCCGTTCTACTTCAATGTCATTTGGAGCTGGATGAAAGGACCTAAGGCGGGTGGTAATCCCTGGAATGCCATGACCCTAGAATGGACCACCGCGTCACCGCCGATGATTGAAAACTGGCAGGTGTTGCCGGTGCTGACCCATGGCCCCTATGATTACGGCTTTGACCCCACGGTGGAGGCACCGGCTGAGGAGGCGATCGTGCCTAAATGATGATTGTTGAAACATGGGGCAGACACATCGGTCTGCCCCTACCTGGCGGACCCGTCGGTCTGGCCCTGAGGTCTTCCTTGTCCCTTACCCCCTGACTCACCATGCAAGGCGCAATTGATTCCAACCCTGCTGTGACCGGCCCTGATGTGGCGGCTCACGAGGAGCACCAGGACCTACGGGTGTTGGGGCTGCTAACCTTTTTAGCCTCAGAGTTCCTGATGTTTGCTGGCTTCTTTGCGGTGTTTTTGGTATTTCGCAGCGCGATCGCAGAATGGCCGCCCAAAGAAACCGAGGTGGAACTGCTACTGCCCACGGTGAATACGATCATTCTGGTGTCTAGTAGCTGGGTGATTAACCTGGGCACTAAGGCGATCAAGAAAAACGACCTGGCGAGCATGCGCAAGTGGTTCGGCATTACGGCCGCCATGGGGGCTGTCTTCCTGGCTGGTCAGGTGTATGAATATACGACCCTGGGCTACGGGCTAAAGACCAACCTGTTTAGCAACTGCTTTTACCTGATGACCGGGTTCCACGGGGCCCACGTCTTTATTGGGCTGATGCTGATTTTGGGAGTGCTGTGGCGATCGCGCCGGGCCGG
>SLIY01000418.1 GCA_007135385.1 Leptolyngbyaceae cyanobacterium CSSed165cm_216 | reverse complement strand
TTACTTAATTGGACTCAACCCCATAGAGACTCATGCCACTCGATCAGTGACTATGCAACTCTCATGCCATAAACGCGGCAGAAGTTGACCGTATGCTCTGCGATCGCATAGTTTAACAATAGCTAAAGCCATGCCCATACGGCAGGATACAAGGTCAGCCAACCTAGATTTCCCAGTTAAAACGCCAAAAATGGCTAAAAAACCAAGAAATCTAAGCAAAAACAGCCAAAAACCAACTATAGCCTGCTGTTGTCGCCTTGCTGTCGCTGATAAATTAGTAAATGACTATCGTCCAGGGTTCACCTCCTTTCCTCGCAGTTGCCACAGCTTGCAGCAACCAGAGATGAACCTCTCAGCCCTAGATTAGAGCGGCAAAGAGTGTATTCATCAAACCAATTGACCGCAGGCCTTGGCCACAACTGTGCGCAGGGCTTTCGTCTGAAACGTTAGATTCTTGCAGCGTAGATAAGCTACTACTACCAGACATCTCCATTGGTTTAAGCGCCTCAAATAAAAAGCGATTGGCCTAAACAATTGAATGGGTATTCAATAAAGTTCATAAGCCCTTGTTACTGTAACAACAAAAAAAGTCTGTGTCAATTCAATCGCTCATTACTTATCCAGCAATTCTCGTTAGGCGACCTTGACATGAGGGGGCTAACCGGGGGGGGTAAGTTTGTTTTAGCAGAGGCTTAGGTGATGTCTTCAGGGGTAACATCAGGCTTGCTATTCTTCAGGTGTCCTGATATGCTCCTGCTTATTGAAGGGGAGTAGCTGCTGACTTCAGTCAGCGGTCTTGGGTCAACATACTGGTGATGAGCCTGGCCCAGACAGCGCGATCATGCCCGAGGCGCGATCGCGATCAGCGAGACCTTCACTAAGTTCACGTCTAGCCAGATGTGAGCTTGGTGAGGTTATGGTTGTCTCCCCAAGTTCCTTCCAGCTAGACGATGTGTTACCCACGTCTACGGCAAGGAGCCCAACATGTTTTTCACAGATTTATTCACGGCATTTACCGCTGGTTTACTGCTGGTGGGGTTGGCCGAACTAGGCGACAAAACTTTCTTTATCGCCGCCCTGCTGGCCATGAACTACTCTCGGCGGCTGGTGTTCTTGGGGGCCTTTGCGGCCCTAGGGGTGATGACCCTGCTGGCCGTGGGGGCCGGGCAGGTGGTGGCCTTTTTGCCCAGTTACTGGGTCCATGTGGCTGAGGTGGTCCTGTTTGCTAGCTTTGGTTTGAAGTTGCTATACGACGGTTGGCGCATGGATGACCACGGTGATGACGACGATGAAGCCGCGGAAGCCCAAGCGGCGATCGCAGCGGCAGATGCGGGCCAAATCGACCCTAAAGCCCTGTCGGCCCTGGGCATTACCAGTAAAACTTTTGGTCTAGTGTTTTTAGGGGAATGGGGCGATCGCACCCAGATTACGACGGTGATGCTGGCCGCCACCCATTCCCCGGTGGGGGTAGCGATGGGGGCCATGTCCGGCTTTTTTCTCTGCATTGGGCTAGCGGTGGTGGCCGGACGACTGGTGGCGGGTCGCCTGTCAGAGCGATTTGTCACCCTGTTTGCTGGGACCCTGTTTATGGCCTTTGCGATCGCCGCTGTCATCCGGGGTTTGGGTTAAGAGCCATACTCCCCCACCCGCCAGCCCCCCAGAGTACTGACTCCTGACTCCTGACTCCTCCTGCCCAACATTGTTTTTGACGGATTGGTCGCAACTTGCAGTACCATTCCAGACGATCCCGACAGTGGCTATATTTTGGAGGGCACACCCTTGACGGCATCCTCAACCACTCCCATCGTTCTGGTCATTTTGAATGGCAAAGGGGGCGTTGGTAAAACCACTACCGCCGTTAACCTGGCGGCCATTTTTGCCGAAACCCAGTCAGTACTGCTGATCGATGCCGACTCCCAAGGCTCAGCCAGTTGGTGGACGGGCCGTAGCCCCAACGCACTGGGGTTTGATGTGGTGCAAGCCGAGAGCCCAGCCCAGCTTGGTCAGTTACCTCAGCTTCAGACCCATCGCCTGGTGATTGTCGATACTCCCCCTGCCCTCGACTCTGAGGCCCTAGCGGCGGTGATTCCAGTGGCTGACTATGTGCTGCTGCCCACTCCACCCGCCCCCATGGACTTAGCCGCGTTAATTACTACAGTGAATGAAGCGGTATCGCCCAGTGGGGTCGCCCATCGAGTATTGTTGACGAAAGTGGATTCCCGCAGCGTGGGGGAAGCCATTGAGGCTCAGAATACCCTGCTTGAGCTCAACATCCCGGCCTGTAACGCTTTTATTCGAGCTTATAAAGCCCACGAGCGAGCGGCCCTAGAGGGAGTTCCGGTGCTCAAGTGGAAGGGGAAAAACAGCCAGGAAGCCCGTTCTGATTACTGTCGAGTCGCCGAAGAAATACAGCGAGACTGGAAGCCGCTATGACTAAGAAACGCCTCTCTGATTTGTTAAAAGAAGAAGTTAATAAGGCTGACACCCCAGCAGCATCAGCCCCTGACCCCGAAGCCGATGCTACCCAGGCTGAACCCGAGGCTAAACCCGCTGCCAGCAAGACCACTAGTCGCCGGGCGTCGTCTGCGAGTCGGCGCACCAGTAGCAGCCGCCAAACTAGCAAACCAGCCCGGTCTACCCGATCTACAAAGACCACAGGTAAAACCGCCAGCCAGAAACAAACGGACACCACCGCCGCTAAAACCACGACTCAATCGACGGCCCAAGATAAGGCCGAATCTACAGCGACGACAACTCCGGCGATCGCCCCTGAGGTTGACCCTAGTGCTGATCTAACGGCAACCGTAAAAACCCTAGAGCAAGAACTAGCCGCTGCCGCCAAGGAAAAGACTCGCCTAGAAAAAGTGGTGGAAGGGCTACAAAAAGACTTAGACACCCAGCAGGCCAGACTGTTTGAGTTAAAAGACAGCCTTGACCAGGCCGAGGCCGCCACCAAAGCTAAGGCAGAGGCACTGGTCAAAACCCAGTCCGAACTGGACGAGGCTAAAAAGACAATTCTGCAGCTAACCGAAGCCAATGCCCAGGCCCCTGTGCCAGCGAAGTCAACACCGATTCGGCGATCAGGAGTCGACATTTTGCCCCGACGCCCAGTGGATTCAGTATCCCAGAAACACTACCACCGGGGAGTGCCCGAAACATCGGTAGAAAAAAGCCAGCCCAACCCCATGTTGTCAGACGCCGATATTGGCTGGGTGGATTAGTCCTGCCTGGCAGAAAGATGACCACCGTTGCTGAGGGTATCAGGTTCTAGGTGTCAGGTATCAGGACTGGTTGACCAACTTCTGCCGCAGGGTACTAGGGAACATAATCGAAGAGGGCATCCAGGTAAATGCGGCTAATATCGCGATCGCCCTTGGCAGCAAGGGTTTGAGGATCCGAGGGGCTATTCTGCATTAAAAACAGCGACAGGGCTGCACAGAATACCCGATGCTGACTCCAAGCCGGGTTGCGATCGAGATATTGCTGCAAAGCATCGTTTAACTCCTCGGGAATTTCAGCCATGAGACTGACACTGGGGGGGGTGGTGGAAAGGGTCACAGGGGAGAGTCTCCTTACGCAGGCGCGATCATAGACTAAGGCATCACTGGCATGGCCAAGCCGCGCCTCACCGACTGCCCACTCCCCCCTACCTGTGCACATCAGAGGAAAGGGGGGGAGACAGATAACATCAACAGCCAGGGCGCTAGATGTAGCTCGTCGCATTATTCTGCCCAACTCCCTCAGGGCTGTCAATCTTGCGCTTCAGGCCATTTTGCCCTAGCGCCCACCAGGGGGCACGGCGGCATTAGGGTTTGAGCGATCGCAGCCCCAGC
>SLIY01000360.1 GCA_007135385.1 Leptolyngbyaceae cyanobacterium CSSed165cm_216 | reverse complement strand
TGGGTTTCAATGTTCTGCCGCACAATTTGGCGGAAGTCCAGGAAATGTTCGGCCTGGGCACACACCGACACATAGTTAGCGGCCACCCCTGGGTAGCGCCACAGCATAATTGCCAGGTTGACCCAAAACCGCAGGCGGGTCTTGCGTACTACCCCCTGCCGCCAGAGAATAATTAAAAAGGCCCGGATGGTCACCCAGTTGATGTCCGGAGCCCCGGCGGAGGTGGTGCGATTTTTGTAGTTGCGCTTCTGGGCTTCCCCCAGCATTAAAAAGTGGCGGAAGGTGCGGTTGAGCACCGTCAGGGGGTCGTACAGATTCCAAAAGGTTTGGATGAATTCTTCGGTAATCTCTTCGATGGGGCGGGTGGGCACAAAGTTCATCAGAGTAGCCTGGTTAATGTCGGCACTCTTACCCAGCAGGCGACCTTCTTTTTCGAGGCGGTGCCAGAGGGCTGTGTCGGGCAGCGCCTGGAGCATGCTGACCATGGCGGTAGGGATAGCGGTTTGTTCCACAAACTGATAAATTCGCTGCCCAGCCCCAGCTTTTTCGCCGTCAAAGCCCACAATAAACCCGGCCATCACCCGCAGCCCGGCCTGGGCAATGGAGACCACCGACTCAGACAGAGGGTCGCGCATGTTCTGGAACTTTTTGGTCAGGGTGAGACTGTCGTCATCGGGGGTTTCAATGCCCAAGAACACGGTGCCAAAGTTACAGTCCACCATCAGCTGCATCAGCTCTGGATCTTGGGCCAGGTCTACCGACGCCTCCGTGGCGAAGGAGAAAGGATAGCCATGCTCCTCCATCCAGGGTTTCATCGCTTGCAGCAGCAGCTTGACGTTGCGTTTGTTGCCAATGAAGTTGTCGTCCACCATGAAGATGCTGCGTCGCCAGCCCAGGTCGTAGAGATACTGCAACTCGGCCAACAGTTGTTCTGGGGCTTTGGTGCGGGGCTTGCGGCCATAGAGCACAATGATGTCACAAAATTCGCACTGGAAGGGGCAGCCCCGGGAAAATTGGATGGACATTTCTGCGTAGGCGTCCATCTCTAGCAAGTCGTAGCGGGGGATGGGGGTGCTGGTGACGTCGGGCTTTTCGCCCCCAGAGCGAAAGGTGCCACTGCGATCGCCCCGTTCCACTGCCTCCACAAACATGGGTAGGGTAATTTCCCCTTCGTCCAAAATCAAAAAGTCGGCCCCGGCGGCCTCTGCCTCGTGGGGCAGGGAAGTGGGGTAGGGGCCGCCCACCGCCACCAGCTTGCCATAGCCCTTCGCGGTTTGAATCGCGTCTAAAAAATCAGCCCGATGAACAATCATCGCCGACACAATTACAATGTCGGCCCACTGCCATTCATCCGGCTGAACCTCCCGCACATTACGGTCTACTAGCTTGAAATTCCAGGTTTGGGGCAAAATGGCCGCGACGGTGACCAGTCCTAACGGGGGAAGTTGCGCCTTTAGGTTAACCAGTTCCAGGGTCTTATCAAAGGACCAAAAGCTTTTTGGAAAGCGTGGGTAGACCAGGAGAATATTCATGGAAGTTATTCTAAATGGTTTTCGTTATGCTACGGGATGATTCTCAAATCAGCAAATAGTCCTAGCCAAAAACATCCCGCCCCCCAAGTCTTTGACGTCATTACCGGCCATACAGCTCCCTCAGCCACGGATCTCTCAATTCAGTCCACCGTGTATTCTAGTCAGCAGCTTGCCTGACAAAGACGCTACCCTAGCGTGAGTCGTTTTGCCGTTTACGGGGTTAAGGAGACAGGCCTATGTGTGGCATTGTGGGATATATCGGCACCCGAGCTGCCGCCGACATTCTAATCGAAGGGCTGCGTAAGCTGGAGTACCGGGGCTACGACTCTGCCGGAATCGCCACGGTGGAAGAGGGGGAACTGCACTGTGTACGGGCCAAGGGCAAGCTGCAGAACCTGCAAGATAAACTCGATGGTCAAGACAACCAAGCCCGGCTGGGCATTGGCCATACTCGCTGGGCCACCCATGGCAAGCCAGAAGAGTACAATGCTCACCCCCACCGGGACACCCATGGGCGGATTGCGGTGGTGCAAAACGGCATTATTGAAAACTACCGGGAGTTGCGCGATCGCCTCAAAGCCGAGGGGCATCAATTTGTCTCCGATACCGATACGGAGGTGGTGCCCCACCTGGTGGCCTCCTACTTGGCTAAGCTGACCGCAGAGGAGACCCAGGGTCGCTCACGTCTCCTAGAAGCCGTCCGCCGTTCCTGCCTAGATCTGCATGGCGCTTTTGCCCTGGCGATTATTTCTGCTGACTTTGCCGATGAGTTGGTGGTGGTGCGCCAGCAGGCCCCCCTGGTGATTGGCTTTGGCCAGGGGGAATTTTTCTGCGCCAGCGATACCCCAGCGATTGTGCCCCACACCCGGGCGGTGTTGCCTATGGAAAATGGCGAATTGGCCAGTCTAACCCCGCTGGGGGTGGAGGTGTACAGCTTTGAGGGCACGCGCCAGCGCAAGCACCCGATCACCCTGAACTGGAACCCGATCATGGTGGAAAAGCAGGGGTTCAAGCACTTCATGCTCAAGGAAATCTATGAGCAACCGGGGGTAGTGCGCACTTGCCTGGAAACCTACATCGACAACACCTGGACCGCCGCCGCCCCCAAGACGGCTAACCCCCCCATTAGTCTGGGCCTGCCCGATGACCTACTGGAGGGGCTGGAGCACCTACAAATTGTCGCTTGCGGCACCAGCTGGCACGCTGCTCTGGTGGGTAAGTATTTGATTGAGGCCCTGGCCGGAGTACCGGTGATGGTGCAGTATGCCTCGGAATTTCGCTATTCCCCCACCCCGCTGATTCCCAACACCCTGACCATTGGCGTCACCCAGTCGGGGGAAACCGCCGACACCCTGGCCGCCCTGGATATGGAGCAAGGACGGCGGGCCGCCCATCCCGACCCCCGGTTTGCCCCCCGTATGGTGGGGATTACTAACCGGGCCGAAAGTTCCTTATCCCGGCTGGTGCCCCACATCATCGACACCCACGCTGGCATTGAAATTGGCGTCGCCGCCACCAAGACCTTTACGGCCCAGGTAATGGCCTTTTACCTGCTAGCCCTGGATTTGGCCTACCGTCGCCAAACCCTGGCCCCTGAGCGGATTGAGGAAATTTTGACCCAGTTGCACCAGCTACCGGCCCACATCGAGCAGGTGCTGGAAAGTCAGGAACGCTACATCGAAGAGCTGGCCCATGAGTTTGGCGATACCCAGGACTTTATCTACCTGGGTCGGGGGGTCAATTTCCCGATCGCCCTGGAAGGGGCACTGAAGCTGAAGGAAATTAGCTACATCCATGCGGAGGGCTACCCCGCTGGGGAAATGAAGCATGGCCCGATCGCCCTGTTGGATGCCAAGGTGCCGGTGGTGGCGATCGCCATGCCCGGCAGTGTTTACGACAAGGTGCTATCCAACGCCCAGGAGGCGAAAGCCCGGGATGCCCAGCTGATTGGGGTGGTGCCCATGAACGACACGGACGCCGAAGACACCTTCGATCGGCTGCTGCCGGTGCCAGTGGTGGAGGAGTTGTTGTCGCCGATTGTGGCGGTGATTCCGCTGCAGTTGCTGGCCTACCACATCGCGGCCCGGCGGGGGTTAGATGTGGACCAGCCCCGGAACCTGGCGAAGAGTGTGACGGTGGAGTAAGGGGCCTTTACGGGTTCAGGCCATTCCGGACTATAGGGCGTAGGGAAGGGGTGGGATAGCAAGGTGATTAAAATGGATGCAGGCGTAGATGGCAGTGGGTAATGCCATGGTTAGCACAACCCCAGAATCCCAATCGATTCAGTTCGATGAATGGGTGATGGCCTCATG
>SLIY01000402.1 GCA_007135385.1 Leptolyngbyaceae cyanobacterium CSSed165cm_216 | reverse complement strand
GATTTTAGTTTAACTGATTGATTGATTTGATCCGCATCAATGCTGCCCGGTGAGTATGGGCAACAGCTTAATGCGTGACATTCACATTGCGATGGATTTCGATAGTAGGTATGATTTCCGCGCTCAAGCGCCACTGGCCCGAATACCTTATGGAAGCCTGGGGTCTGGGTATGTTTATGGTCGCCGCCGGATTGGTGGGCACCGTGATCTTTTACCCCCAGTCGCCTGTGCACCAGGCTCTGCCAAACCCCTTTGTGCAGCGGGTGATGATGGGGCTGGGCATGGGGCTGACTGCCATGGCAATCATGTATTCTCCTTGGGGGAAGCGATCTGGAGCCCACATCAACCCAGCAGTAACGCTGACGTTTTATCGGCTGCAAAAAATTGGCCCCTGGGATGCCTTTTTTTACATTGTTTTCCAGTTTTTGGGTGGTCTACTGGGTGTTTTGCTGGTGGCTCTGCTGCTTAGGGCGCCCTTTATCCAAGCGCCGGTAAACTACGTGGTGACAGTGCCTGGCCCGGCAGGGAATGTGGCTGCTTTTTGGGGAGAATTTACCATCGCTGTGATCATGATGGGGACAGTGCTATACAGCAGTAACCAGCCCCACCTGGCCCATCTGACTCCATTTTTTGCCGGCTGTCTGATTGTCAGCTACGTCGTGTTTGAATCTCCCCTGTCAGGCTTTGGCATGAACCCAGCCCGGACGGTGGCCTCGGCCTTACCATCCGGTATTTGGACAGCGATATGGCTGTATTTTGTAGCGCCGATCTCAGGTATGTTGACCGCCGCTGAGATCTACCTGCGCCTCTTTGGCCCGCACAAAATATTCTGCGCCAAGCTTTACCACGACCCCGCCCATCAATGCATTCACTGCGGCCATCGTATCTACTGGCATCGCCCCCATCCTAGGTAGTGGGCGTTCCAGCACGATCGCCCCCCGACTTTTCTGCCAATCCTCGGAGCCCTGTTTTAATGACCACGACTTCAGCCCACTACGACATCATTATCATCGGCACTGGCGCGGGGGGCGGCACCCTGCTGCACCGCCTGGCACCCAGCGGCAAAAAAATTCTCATTCTAGAGCAGGGCAGCTACCTGCCCCGAGAAAAAGAAAACTGGAGTGCTGCGGAGGTCTACGGCAAGGAGCGCTATCATACCCACGACCAGTGGTACGACCGGGAGGGCAAAGCGTTTCGACCCCAGATGAGCTACTGGGTGGGGGGCAATACCAAGGTCTACGGGGCTGCCCTGCTGCGCCTGCGAGAGCGCGATTTTGAAACGGTGGAGCACCAAGACGGCATCTCCCCAGCCTGGCCGCTCAAGTACTCAGACTTTGAACCCTACTACACCCAGGCCGAGGCCCTCTACGATGTCCACGGCGATGATGGCGACGACCCCACGGCGCCGCCTCGACAGGCCGCCTACCCCTACCCGGCAGTCAGCCATGAGCCCCGCATGCAGGAGATCTTCGACGGCCTCAAACAGCAGGGGTTGAACCCGTTTCACCTGCCCGTGGGCCTCAAGCTCAACGAAGCCGAGCGGGCACTGTGGGACTGCATTCGCTGTGATAGCTGCGACGGGTTTCCCTGCCTGGTGCGGGGCAAGGCTGATAGCGAGGTCAACGGTGTTGCCCCCTCCCTGGTCTATAACAATGTCACCCTCAAAACCGAAGCCAAGGTGCTGCGGCTGCTCACCAGCGAGTCGGGCCGCGAGGTGACGGCGGTGGAAACTCAGATCGGCGGCGAGACCCTGCTGTTTGGCGCTGACGTGGTGGTGGTCAGCGGTGGAGCGGCCAATTCTGCTGCACTGCTGCTGCGATCGGCCAGCGATCGCCACCCCAACGGCCTGGCCAACAGCTCCGACCAGGTGGGCCGCAACTTTATGAAACACATCACTACGGCTATGGTGGCGCTCAACGCCAAGAAAAACGCCTCGGTCTACCAAAAAACCATCGCCGTCAGTGACTTTTACTGGGGTGAGGAGGGATTTGATTATCCCATGGGCTTCATTCAAAACACCGGCAATGTGCTACCCGACATGATGCCCGCCGAAGCGCCGGGGCTGCTGGCGTCGCTGCTCAACCTGACCCCCAAAATGGATTTGGACCTAGGGCCCCAGTACGATACCGCCGCCCAGCATTCGGTGGGGTGGTGGTTTCAAACCGAAGATCTGCCCCAGCCCACCAACCGGCTGCGGGTGGTTAATGGTCAAATCCATCTCGACTATAGGCCCAACAATGCCGAGGCCACCAAGCGTCTGATCCATCGCTGGGTTGGCATTCTCAAAGCGGTTGACCGTGCTGACCACGTGATTCCCTTTAGCATCTACCCGCGCACGGCCTCCCCCATCCAGTCGCTGGGGCACCAGTGCGGCACCTGCCGCTTTGGCGAAGACCCGACCAATTCGGTTTTAGATCTTAACTGCCGTACCCACGACGTCGACAATCTCTACGTGGTTGACAGCAGTTTCTTTTGCTCTAGCGCGGCGGTTAACCCGACTCTGACCATCATCGCCAACGCCCTGCGGGTGGGCGACCATCTGCTGGAGCGGCTGACATGAAGGATGAAGGCAGAAGGATGAAGGATGAAGTCGTAGGGTGGGCACTACCAGCCCTGTCAAGGTGGTGGTACTTTTCCCGAAAACCTCCGGGGCTGTGGGACTTCGGCCACAACCACCAGGGAGTGAACTCCCTGGCTCATCGCAAAAGTCTGCTAAAGCAGACTGGGGAATGCCGCTCCCAATCCTCTTCAGAGGCTTTCGGCTTTGAGCCTTGGACTTCTAGTCCTAGGCTCAGCGGCCAATTCGGGGGATCGACCCCTAAATCTGGCCTCACCTTTGTTCTTGCACAGTGAGAGTCTCTTTCTGCCCTCTGCCTTCATCCGTCTGCCAACCCTGCAATATCTCAGAGAAACTATTTAAGGACTACCCATGGGAAAGCTCGATAACCAAGTCGCCCTCGTCACTGGCAGCAGCCAGGGCATCGGTCAAGAAATCGCCATCAAACTCGCCTCGGAGGGGGCCAGCGTTGTAATTGACTACCGCTCTCACCCTGAGGGGGCCGAAGAAACCCGCAAACAAGTAGAGGCGGCTGGGGCGCAGTGCCATCTGGCCAAGGATCACGCCCCCGAAGGTTACGTGGTGCAGGCGGATCTCGGTGATGTGAGCCAGGTGCGCAATCTGGTGGCGGAGGGCATCAAGCACTTCGGCAAGCTAGATATTTTGGTCAACAACGCCGGTATGGAGCGGCGGGCTCCATTTTGGGAGGTGAGCGAGGCCGACTATGATATGGTGCTCAATGTCAATCTCAAGGGCGCTTTTTTTGCTGCCCAGGCTTTGGTGCAGCATCTTTTAGACACCAAGCGCACCGGCAAAATCATCAATATCAGCTCAGTGCACGAAGACTTGCCCTTTCCCAATTTTGCCCCCTATTGCCTCAGCAAAGGCGGCATGAAAATGATGGCGAGAGACCTGGCGATCGAGCTGGGCAGCTATGGCATTACTATCAACAATGTGGCTCCGGGGGCAATTGAGACTCCGATCAATACCAAGCTATTAAATAATCCTCAGGAACTTAACGCTCTGCTGGGAAATATTCCTCTCAAGCGTCTGGGCAAGCCCAACGACGTTGCCTCATTGGTGCTGTTTTTGGCCTCTCCCGACGCGGACTATATCACTGGCACCACCCTCTATGTAGATGGTGGCCTGCTGTGGAATTATCACGAGCAGTAGGAGGGTTTTGAGAAAACCTGGGGACCCGATCGCACAGATTGGCAAAGCTTTGAAAAATATTTTTACAAAACTTTTCCTGTGTGCGCTTTTCTTTTTTGGCACTGATAATGGTGCAAACAGCTAATGGTGATATCGCCCATTGTCCGGCCCAATTTTAGTGGCCAGATTGCTTTTTTCTACCTCTTAAGTTAAGCTACTTCCAACGTCAAGCGAAAATCCTTCTGCTAAATTTTTGGTTTGTAGCTATCCAACTGAATTCGTGCTGATTACAGCGGTCATCTTGCCAGTTCAGACAATGGTTCTACCCTGCGAGTCTTCACGATTCATCTTCCATTGCTATCGCTAAAGTTCAGCTAAAAAGCTCAAATAACAATCGGTAACAATCGATCCACCTCCATGGAATAGCCCCCCATGTTTTTGCTGGAGTCTTCACTCAATCGAGCGGCCCTGCCCTACCCCGATCCGATCCATCCGATCGTGGTGCATTTTGTCATCGCCATGGTGCTTTTTGCCTTCCTGTGTGATGTCGTGGGCCATTTCACTAAAAGACCCCAACTGTTTGAGGTCAGTTTTTGGAATATGTTTGTGGCAACCATTTCCGTCTTTGTGGCCATTATTTTTGGCCAGTTTGAGGCCGGGCTAGCCCCCACCTACCCGGCGGTGCAGCCGGTGCTCACCCGCCACCAGATCATTGGCTGGTCGTTGTCGGCCATCATTGCCACCATCACCGCCTGGAAGCTAGCGGTGCGCACCGACAACATGCGTAAGGTGCCAGGGGCCTACCTGGGGGCGGCGGCGGTGCTATCGGTGCTGATCCTGATTCAGCTTTCCCTGGGCAGCCAGCTGGTGTGGGTCTACGGTCTACACGTCAGGCCGGTAGTGCAGGCGATCGAGAGCGGTCAAATTGTCACCACCAGTGAAGCGGAGTCTACGCCCACTCCGCCCCCAGCGCTCAGGAATGACCAACGGCCATGAATGAACAACTGATAGAACAACTCAAGCAGCTTGGACTGCACCTGGGGGCGAATGGGTTGCCTTACCCCTTCCCCATTCACCCTAACCTGGTGCATTTCACCATCGCCCTGCCCATGATTGCGATCACCTTCGACATCGTTGCCAACCTGTTCCCCTTCGATCGCCCGATCTTTAAGTACTTCAATCTGCCTACCCTGCGCTCCAGCCTCTACGCCGTTGGCTGGTACAACATGGCCATGGCGGCGGCGGTCACCTTTGTCACCGTAGCCTTTGGTTTTTTTGAGATCATGCTGGCCCAGCCCCCAGCCGATGAGCTTAGCGATTGGGGCATGGGGGCTGGGGTCACGATGATTTTGCACGGCGTCGGCGGGGTGATTTTGCTAGGCGTGTTTGCGGCCTTGGCTGTGTGGCGAGGGCTAATGCGCTACCGCTGGCCACGGCAAGACGGTCGAGAGGTGCAGTGGAGCTACCTGGTGATCGGTGTGGTGCTGTTTGGGGTGTTGTTTGTCCAAGGTACCCTTGGGGCTCAGTTGGGCGGTGACTTTGGCGTCCACAATACAGCGGGTAATCTGCTGCGGGAGGGGCTAGACCCCAATACGGTGTTGCAGGAGCGCTGGTAGGAAGCTGAAGGATGAAGGCATCTGTAGGGTGGGCACTGCCCACCGCTGGGGAAACTGATTTCTAAAAATTGCCTAAAGCGGCAGACCTTTCATCATTTAAATTTCCTACTCTGCCTTCATCCTGCTGCCTTTCTGTTCTAGTGGTTAACGGTCGTGGTTAAAAAGTTTGCGGGGAGTCTAAACAGCCGATGAAAAAGTCTACGGAAATTGTGTTTTATGTCGTTGCCACAGCCCTGATCATTGTGCTGAGCTTTTGGCTGGGACATAAGGCCTATGACTGGATGCCGGTGGCCGCCACCGTTGAAGCTCAGAAGGTGGACGACCTGTTTAGCTTTCTGGTGTGGCTGGGGTCGATCATTTTTTTGGGCATCACCAGTGTGATTTGCTTCTCACTGCTCACCTGTCGGGCGGAGCGGGGCGATTTTACCGAGGGACATTCGGTTCGCCAGAACACCAAGCTGGAGATCATTTGGACAGTGATTCCCATGATTCTGGTTGCTGTCATCGTCACCCGCAGCGTCGTTATCTACGACATGCTCGACGTTGAAGGGTTGGATCTACTGATTTCTGAGGGCAAGTTTACGCAGTTGGTGAAGACGGCCCTGGCTCAGACATCCAGCACACCCGGAGGACACCACCATCCTGGGCAGCCGTCGCCAGCGGCGGTGACTTTGGCACAGGCCCCTGGTGCCCCAGACAGCACCATCAATACCATCGGCGTGACGGCCCGACAGTTTTCCTGGAACTTTGCCTACCCCGATGCCAACATCACTAGCACCGAGTTACACATGCCGGTGAATCAGCCGGTGCGGTTCTCCCTCACCAGCGAGGATGTGCTGCACGGGTTCTATGTGCCTGAGTTCCGCCTTAAGCAGGAAATTATTCCCCAGCGCACCATCGATATTGTGCTGACTCCCATTGTGGAGGGCAACTTTACCCTGCACGACTCGCAGCTCAGCGGCACCTATTTTGCCCTGATGGATGCTGATGTGGTGGTGGAGTCTGAGGAGAGCTACCAACAGTGGCTCACTCAGGTGGCCAGTTTGCCGCCCACGCCCGCGCCCAATCCCGCCTTTGACGAGTACAGTCATCCTCAGCCGTCGCTGTTGGGGCATGTGGATCCTGCGATCGCCCCTAAGGCTCCCCCCATCGTCAATTACCACAGTTGATCGCCCACAGGCTTTACCGCACCTTTTTTCGAGTGTTTTTTCTTCTTAGCGTTCTTTCGTCCTAGCGTTTTTTAGAGTCCTTCAAGGTTTGTTGCATGACTAGCATCACCCCCCTAGAGCCCCTGGGGCCCAGCCGCGAACTCCTGCCCACTGAGCCTGGGTTCTTTACCCATTGGCAGCAGTTGTTGACCTTCAACCGCGATCACAAAATTGTCGGCTTGCAATACATGCTGTCGAGCTTTGTGTTCTTTTTGATCGGTGGGCTATTGGCCATGCTGATCCGAGCTGAGCTGCTCACCCCAGAGCTGAATGTGGTCACCCGACAGTTCTACAACACGCTGTTCACCATGCACGGCTCGATCATGATCTTCCTCTGGACGATCCCATTTTTGGTGGGCATGACTAACTTTTTGCTGCCCTTGATGATCGGCGCTCGCGATGTCACCTTTCCGACCCTAAATGCCCTCTCTTTTTGGGTGTTCTTTACCGGGGCCATTTTGATGTTGGTAAGTTTCTTCACCCCCAGCGGCGCAGCGGATTCGGGCTGGTGGTCTTATCCACCCCTCAGTGTTCAGTCGGGGTTCGGCAACCTCTTCAGCGGTGAATCCATTTGGCTGCTTTCAGTGCTACTGGGGGGCATTGCCTCAATCATGGGGGCTGTGAACTTCGTTTCCACCATCGTCTGGATGCGGGCTCCGGGCATGACCCTATTCAGAATGCCGATTTTTGTCTGGGCGGCCTTGACGGCTCAGACCATGCAGCTTATCTTTCTGCCCGTGCTGACCGCTGACCTGATTCTGCTGTATTTCGACCTCAACTTTGGCACGCCCTTCTTTAATGTGGCCGATGGCGGCGATCCGGTGCTCTACCAGCATTTTTTCTGGTTTTACTCCCACCCCGTGGTCTACGTGTGGATCTTGCCGGTGTTTGGCGTATTTTCGGAGATTATTCCGGCCTTTACCCGCAACCCGCTGTTTGGCTATCGCACCGTAGCTTTGGCCACGGCCTCCTTTGCGGTTATCACTGGGTTTGTCTGGGTGCACCACATGTTTGCGGGCGATACTCCCGGCTGGATGCGGCTGCTATTTATGGCGACCACGGGGCTGGTGGCGATTCCCAGCGGCATCAAGATCTTTGCCTGGACGGCTACCATCTGGAAAAGTAAGCTCCACCTCGATACCGCCATGCTGTTTGCTGTGGGCGGGGTGGTGATGTTCTTGCTGGCGGGCATTACTGGTGTGATGCTGAGCGCGGTGCCCGTTGACCTGCACGTTAACAATACCCATTTCGTGGTGGGCCACTTCCACTATGTGGTCAATAACACCATTGTTATGGGACTGTACGCGGCAATTTACTTCTGGTTTCCCAAGGTCACCGGACGCTTGATGGCGGAGGGCTGGGGCAAGGTGCACTTCGCCTTTATGTTTATCGGCAGCACACTGACTTTCTTCCCCATGCACATTCTGGGACTTCAGGGGATGGTGCGCCGGATTTCGTCCTACCAGCCTGACCTGCAAGAGTGGAATGTGGTGTCGAGCCTGGGCGCATTTTTGCTGGGGGTGTCGGTGCTGCCGTTTATCGTCAATGCGATCGTCTCCTGGAAACATGGGGTGGTAGCGGGCAACAACCCCTGGCAGGCCACGGGGCTGGAATGGACGCTGCCGTCCCCGGTACCCAAAGAGACTTTCGAGGCAACGCCCACGGTGTTGCAACCCCCCTATAACTATGGCGATCCTAATGTTGTCTTGTTCGATCCATCGGATCCTTACTAAACTCATCCCAGTCTCTTTTCCTTGATCCTCCTTTGAACTATGGCTACTCCGCTGACTCAGAAGCATCCATCTCGGTTTTATACCGATGAAAGTCCCGTGGGGTTGAATCGGTGGCATCGGCATTTGCCCCGGTGGCTCGGACGGTTTTTCCCCACCGGGGGTGGCCTGCAAACCGACCACGAGGGCCAGGGTCTGTTTGGCTTTGGCATCTTCCTGGGGTCCGAGACGATGCTGTTTGGCACGCTAATTCTCACCTATGTGATTTTGCGCATTGCCAACGCTGAGGACTGGTTTCCCGCCGGAGTGCTTGGCCCCCAGCGCACCCCAGCGGTGATTCTCCATTCCATCGTGCTGATCTCCAGCAGCTTCGTCATCTTTGCCGCCGAGCGGGCGCTGGGACGAGGAAACGTCAAATGGTTCCGCATTCTGCTGGTGATCACGGCGCTGATGGGGGCGTTTTTCCTGGTTGGCGAAGTCCAGGAATGGAATACCCTTGACTTTGGGTTTCACACTGGACTGATCGGGGCCACGTTTTATCTGGTGACGGGCACCCACGGTCTGCACGTGATTGTTGGCATCACGTTGATGATGATCATGCTGTGGCGATCATTTCGGCCCGGAAACTACGACAAGGGCCACTTTGGGGTGACGGCGGTTTCCATATTTTGGCACTTCGTCGATGTCATCTGGATTTTGCTATTCACGCTGTTTTATATCTGGTGAACGAAGGGTACGCCATGGCTAATCTGGCCGATTCCACCAATGTCGATCCCACCATTGTTGTGGGCGGTGGGTTTGTGGGGCTGTTTACGGCCCTGCACCTGCATCGGCTGCACTACGAGGCTCCGGTGGTTGTGATCGACCCCCATGATCGATTTGTGTTTAAGCCGCTGCTCTACGAGTATGTCTCGGGCGAAATGAGGACGGAGCAGGTGTTTCCCAGCTACCGCCAGCTGCTGACGGAGCGAGGCATTACCTTCGTCCAGGGCACGGTGACGGGCATTGACTTTGAGCAACGCCAGGTATTCCTGGCGACGGGGGAGCAGTACCACTACCGCTATCTGGTGCTGGGGGTAGGCAGTCAGCAGGGCTACTTTGGCACCGAAGGGGCGGCAGAGCACGGGCTCGCCTTTCGCACCGAGGCCGATGCCCTGCATCTGCGCCATCACCTGGAAGACTGCCTGAAGCGGGCCAGCCAGCTCCCCGACGGCCCCGAAAAGGACGCTTTGCTCACCTTTGCGGTGGTGGGCGCTGGCCCCTCCGGCGTTGAGATGGCGGCGATGCTGGCGGATCTGCTGCCCCTGTGGTGGTGTCGCTACTTCAACAGCACGGTGGCCAAAACCGACGGGCTGCGGGTGGTTCTGATTAACCACGGGTCAGAGATTTTGGCGGGGGATGCCAACGAGGGGCTGCGCCAGCCGGTGCTGAAGGAGCTGCAAAAGCGTCACATGCCAGTGGAGCTAAAACTGGGGGTGGGGGTCAAGGCAGTGGCCGCTGACCACATCGCTTACCAGGTGCCGGGGCAAGACAGTGTTGAACTCCTGGCTACAGCCACCACCATCTGGACGGCGGGCACCGCCAACAATTCACTGCTGGAGCAACTGCCCCTGCCGACGGATCAGCGGGATAAGCACGGTCGCCCCCTGGTTACCCCAACTCTGCAACTGGTGGGCCACCCGGAGGTATTTGCGGCGGGCGACTGCGCCCTCAACCCAGCCGATCCCCAGCCGCCGCTGGCCCAAGTGGCCTACCAGCAGGGGACAACCATTGCCGACAATCTGGTCGCCCTACAGCGGGACAAGCCCCTGACCCCGGTCCACGTGGGTCTGCGGGGCACGCTGATGAAGCTGGGCCTTGGCAACGGCATCGCTAACCTGTTTAACAAGGTGCAGATCAAGGGCAAGCCCGGCAGCCTGATGCGCGACGCCACCTACCTATCGCTGCTTCCGGCTCCGGGTCACGACCTGAAGATGATCAACGAGTGGCTGGCCGATGAGTTTGTGGGCCAGTATCACTCCCCCTGGCTCGACGCCCCAGGACTCCATTCCAACTCAAGCATGCACGCCACCACCACCCGAGCGATCGACAAGGCGCTGGGAATGGCGATCGCAGCGGTATTCCTGCTCATGGGCGGCCTTTTGCTGTGGCAAATGCTCACCTACCAGCGGCCTGAACCCAGCCCACAGAGCGAGGTGGTGATACGGCGCAACGGATGAGGGGGGGGTTGGGTTTGCGGTTCGAGCTTGACACCTTGCACCCGACACCTTGCACCGAACACCTGACACCCGACACCTTGCACCTGACACCTGACGTCTTGCACCGTGAACCGAACACCGTGAACCTTGCCCCCGTCCCCCGATAGCAGAAATCTTCTATGGATCCTGAACAACAGAGAATTCAGCAGAGTGCGGCACCGGATGCGCCCTGGCGGCGGTGGGGCTCTTACCTGAGCGAGCGCCAGTGGGGCACCGTGCGCGAAGACTACAGCCCCTTCGGCAATGCCTGGGATTATTTCTCCCACGATCAGGCCCGCGCTCGGGCCTACCGCTGGGGCGAAGACGGCCTGGGCGGCTTTTGCGATCGTCAGGCCAATGTCTGCTTTGCCCTCGCCCTCTGGAATGGACAAGATCCCATTCTCAAAGAGCGCCTGTTTGGCCTCACCAATGGGGAGGGCAACCACGGAGAAGACGTCAAAGAGTACTACTTTTACCTCGACAACACCCCCACCCACAGCTACATGCGCTGGCACTATAAGTATCCCCAAGCCGCCTACCCCTACGGCGATCTGGTCGCTGTCAACCGGCAGCGATCGCAGCTTGAGCCTGAGTACGAACTGCTCGATACCGGCGTCTTTGAGGGCGATCGCTACTTCGACGTCGAGGCAGAATACGCCAAAGCCACCCCCGAGGATATCTGCATTCGCCTGCACATTGCCAACCGGGGGCCGCAGGCCGCCCCGATCGTCGTGCTACCCACCCTCTGGCTACGCAACACCTGGACTTGGACGGGGCAGTCGCCCCCCGGCCACATCGTCCGCCTCGAGTCCCAGACCCTACAGCTCATCCATGCCACCTCCGGCGATCGCTGGCTGTACTGCGATCGGGTCGAACAGCAGGGCCTCGAGCTGCTGTTTACCGACAACGAGACCAATTTTGCCCGTCTCTTCGGCAGCGACAACCCGTCGCCCTACGTCAAAGATGCCTTTCACGAGTACTTGATTCATGGCCACATGGGGGCGGTGAACCCCCAGCAGATTGGCACCAAGGCCGCCGCCTGCTATCGCCTGATGGTGGCCCCTGGCAGCACGGTCACCCTCCAACTGCGCTTTTGCGATCGGGCGCTGCCCGATGCCTTTGACGCCACGTTTGACAACACCTTTACCCAGCGCCAGCGGGAGGCCGATACCTTTTACCAAACGCTCTTTCCCCAGCTCAGCGACGAAGACCGGCTGATTCAGCGCCGGGCCCTGGCCGCCCTGCTGTGGAGCAAGCAGGTTTACCACTACGATGTCCACTCCTGGCTCCACGGGGATGCTGGACAGCCCCCGCCCCCGACGGAGCGGCTGAAGGGGCGAAATGCGGCCTGGAAGATGCTCTCGGCCAACGATGTCATCCTCATGCCCGATGCCTGGGAGTACCCCTGGTTTGCCGCCTGGGACTGGGCTTTTCACTGTGTGGTGGTGGCGCTGATTGACAGTGAGCTGGCCAAACAGCAGTTGCTGCTGCTGCTAAGCGAAAACTATGTCAACCTCAAGGGCCAGATTCCGGCCTATGAGTGGGCCTTTGGGGATGTGAACCCGCCGGTGCAAGCCTGGGCTGCCTGGAAGATTTATCAATACGAAAAACACAAGACCGGGCGGGGCGATCGCGAGTTTCTCCAGCAGATGTTTCAGCGGCTGATGCCCAACTACTACTGGTGGCTCAACCGGGAAGATCGCGATGACAAGGGTCTGTTTCAGGGCGGTTTCCTCGGTCTGGACAACATTGCTGTGTTTAACCGCAGCGCCCCCCTGCCCACCGGAGGCTACCTCGAACAGTCCGACGGGACGGCCTGGATTGGGATGTTTTCGCTGAATATGCTGGCGATCGCCCTAGAGCTCAACCAGCAAGAGGCGGTCTACGGCCACGCCATCAGCACCTTTGTGCGCCAGTTCCTCAACCTGGCTCAGGCAATGAACCAGATGGGCGACGACGACATCGCCCTGTGGGACGAGGCCCAGGGATTTTACTTCAGCGCCCTGCGGCTGCCCGACGGACAGGAAGAACGGCTTCAGGTCTACTCCCTGGTGGGGCTGGCTCCCCTGCTGGCGGTAATTACCCTAGAACCCGCCATCGTCAAGGAGCTGTCTGAAATTCAGGAGGTGATGGCCTGGGTGAAGCGGCATCGCCCGGAGCTGATGACCTATGTGTCCGCTACGGCAAAACCAGGGGACAACGACCGCCATCTGCTGGCGATCGCTACCCCTGAGCAGCTCACCCGGCTGCTTCAGCGCCTGCTCAACGAAGACGAGTTTCTCTCCCCCTACGGCATTCGCTCGATTTCGCGCTCCCATGCCCAGGCCCCCTACGCGCTCAACTACCAGGGCCAAAGCTTTGGGGTAGACTACGAACCGGGCGAGTCGACCAGCGGCACCTTTGGCGGCAATTCCAACTGGCGCGGCCCGATCTGGTTCCCGATGAACTATCTGCTGATCGAATCGCTGCAGCGCTACTACCGCTACCTGGGCGATGGGTTCCAGGTCGAGTGCCCCACCGGGTCGGGCAAACTGATGACCCTAAAAGAGGTGGCCCAAGACCTCTCGCAGCGGCTGGTGACCATCTTTCGCCAGCAACCCGACGGCAGCCGCCCCACCTACGGAGACATCCACCAGTTTCAGCAGGATCCCCACTGGCGGGATTTGCTGCTGTTCCACGAATATTTCCACGGCGACACGGGCAAAGGGCTGGGGGCCAGCCAGCAGACGGGGTGGACAGCCCTGGTGGCCAAGCTGATTCAGGAGCTGAATGACGAGACCTTCTATGACTCCCTGGGGTCGATACCATTGTTTTAGAAACTGAATGCCATGACTATTGCCTTTGGCCGAGAGATATGCGGCGACATCGCTATCGCCCAACAGCGCGAATGGCTGGTCACCAACGGCATTGGCGGCTATGCCTCGGGCACGGTGGCCGGGCTGCCTACCCGAGGCTACCACGGGCTGCTGGTGGCGGCCCTGAAGCCACCCCTAGATCGCACCCTGCTGGTCCCCCACCTCGACGAGCTGGCCCACTACGGCGATCGGGCCGTGCCCTTGGGCACCAACCGCTGGGCCGACGGCACCGTTGCTCCCCAGGGATATCAGCAGATCGAACAGTTTTTTCTGGATGGCACGGTGCCAGTGTGGCAGTTTGCGATCGCCGATGCCCGACTCGAAAAACGGATCTGGATGGAGCCGGGGGCCAACACCACCTATGTCACCTATGGCCTAGATCGAGGCAGCTTGCCCCTGAGGCTCACCGTCAAGGTACTCGTTAATTACCGCAGTTACCACAGCCGCACCCAGGCCGGTGACTGGCGGATGGACTTGCAGCCCGTGGAGAGGGGGTTGCGGGTGACGGCCTTTGAGGGGGCGACCCCATTTTATCTGCTGGCGACCCAGGGGCCGTTGGCGATCGCCCCCGAATGGTACCGAGGCTTTGAGCTAGTCGTCGAAGCCTACCGGGGACTAAGCGATCTCGACGACAGCCTGCTGGTCGGCTGCTTTGCCCTCGACCTCAACCCCGGCGAGACGGTCTGCCTGATCGCCAGCACCGACGCCACTCCCGATCTCGACGGGGCCGCCTCGCTCCAGCGCTACCAGGCCCATAGCCGCACCCTACTCGACCAGTGGCAAACCGCTCAGCCCACCCTCGCCCCCCAAGCCCCCGACTGGGTGCGGCAGCTGGTGCTGGCCGCTGACCAGTTTATTGTCGATCGCCCCTCCCCCGACCACCCCGAGGGCAAGAGCATCATCGCCGGGTACCACTGGTTTGGCGACTGGG
>SLIY01000150.1 GCA_007135385.1 Leptolyngbyaceae cyanobacterium CSSed165cm_216 | reverse complement strand
CCCCAACCCCTGCTACGCACCTCCTACGGCCTACTCCCAGGATGGGAGTAGGGGAGCCGGAAAGCCTTGTCTGGCCTCCCCCACTCTTCGAGAAGCAAGCTACGCCCATTTTTGGAAGAGGGGGACTGTTGGCGTAGCCTGCCCAGAGAGCTTGGGGGTGAGGGTCGAGATGTGTATACCCGGTAGCCCAAGAAGGGGACGGTGTTATTCCGAACTGAGGTTAAGCCAGCCCATTAATCCTCATACCTGGTACCTAGAACCTGACACCCTCCACGGCGGGGGCCGATTTACGCCGAGCAGCACTAGCCCTTACAGCGAGTGGGGCATCGGCTGGGGTACAACCACGTAGGGCAGCGGCACCGCTTGTAAATGGCCGGTATAGACTAAGGCCCGGTGCACCATGGCCGTGACCTCGGCCCGGTTAGCCGGGCGGTTGGGTTCAAGTTGGTTGATGGCAGGATGATTGACCACCAGCCCCGCTTCGATCGCGGCTACCAAGGGTCGCTGGCCCCAACTGGGTACTTGGTCATGGTCATCGTAAGGCTTCAGCACCGCTGCAATGCCGCTGCTAGACCGTAGACCTAATCCGTTCGCCAGGGCCAAAATGACTTGAATGCGGGTGATGGCTTGCTCCGGTGCGAAAATGTGATTGGGGTGGCCGGTTAAAAAGCCCATCTGTACCGACTTCTGAATGCCGGCCTGAGCCCAATCAGTTGTCCCTATATCTGTATAGGAGGGGGCGGTGTGGGAATGGGGAAAATCAAACAGTCGAGCGAGCTGAACAGCAAACTCGGCCCGGGTCATTGGGGCGGCCGGACGAAATGAGCCATCGGGGAAGCCCGAGAGCAGCTGGCGGCTGGCCAAATCATTCACCACAGGGGCGACCCAGTGATCAGAGGGCAGATCATTAAACCCCTCGATGGCTTGCTGTGACTCTTGTATGGGACTTTCTGGCCAGGCTTCTTGGGGGGGGAGGGGTTGAGGAATCACAGGGGGCGGCACCGTCAATACCGTATGGTCTTGGGCGGGGGGAAGTGCCGTGGCTAGAGAATCTGTCACCTCAGCCCTGGACTGTTCCCGAGTCCAGGCCAGGGGAAGCCGGTTCAACCAGGTATTCAGGACAGGATATCTGGCCCGCAAAATCAGAAATAGGGCGGCTGTGGTAGCCACCAATAAGACGACGATAATGGCCCATTCCTCAAGTCTGACGTGGGAACGAGAAGAGGACGACATAGACTTGGGAGTTTAAACAACCGAAAAGCAAGGCTAGGCAAGTTTTTGACTCTACCTGCTGATCATGATAAGTCTTTCATAGGTAATGAACATCCATAGTCTCTGTTAAACTTTAGAGTTCTCGGTTACGGTCACGTCAAGCAATCAGGTAGAACTGAACGAATTGAGCATGGCAAAACCAACAGGCCTAGCGGCGGTGCTGGGTACAATGGCAATCCTTTCAGGGGTATTGGTAGCTGGCACCTATGATCAGCCCCCCGTGAATAACTTATCGGCAGCGGCTGCAGAATCAGGACGGCGAACCTCCTATACGTCTCAGGCCAGTAGAATGCTGCATGGGGTCATCGTCCCGCTTAATTCTTTAAAGACTATGAAACGGGCGATCGCCGTTTCTCCGGCCACCAATGTCCGGGAAGTGCCAACGTTAGCCATTTTGACCGAACCGCTTAAGACCACGGGGTTAGGGCCAATTGAAATTGGCATGAGCCTGCGGCAGGTCAGAGCCAAAGGCCTGCGGTTAGAGCCAATTGCCAACAGCGGCAGTGGCGAATGCAAATACTATAAGTTGCAAAATCACAGCGATCCCATTGGTCTGATGGCGATCGATAATCGGGTGTTACGGATTGATGTGTGGCCGGGCAGCGAAACCGAGACTCTAAGTGGTGCCAAAATTGGCTCTACAGAGGAAGAATTGGTTCAGCTTTATGGCGATCAACTAGAAGCCACAGCCAACCCAATTACCCTCGGCAAAACCATTGTGTTTACCCCTAAAGACCCCGGCGAAGATATCTTCCGCCTAGTTTTTGAAACCGATGACCGTGGTAGGGTGGTGCAGTATCGGGCTGGGCAGTTTCCATCAGTAACGTGGCCAGAAGGCTGCCTGTAGCCTGATGTCCTGTAGCCTTACGTTGAGTCTGGATTATGGTTAACCGTCTGGCGGCTTCCCCCAGCCTCTATTTGCGTAAGCACGCCGAGAACCCCGTCGACTGGTGGCCCTGGGGAGAGGCCGCCCTACAGCAGGCTGTCGCCGAGAACAAGCCAATTTTTTTGTCCATTGGCTATTCCAGTTGTCACTGGTGCACGGTCATGGAAGGGGAAGCCTTCTCTGACCCAGCCGTTGCCGCCTATATGAATGCCAACTTTCTGCCGATTAAGGTGGATCGCGAAGAGCGGCCCGACCTGGACAGCATTTATATGCAGGCATTGCAAATGTTGACGGGGCAAGGAGGATGGCCCTTAAACGTCTTTTTAACCCCGGAGACCCTGGTGCCGTTTTACGGTGGTACTTACTTTCCGGTCGAGCCTAAATATGGGCGTCCAGGATTTTTGCGGATTTTGACCGCTCTGCGAGAATTTTATGACAGCGATAAAGCCAAGCTAGGGGTGATTACCCAACAGGTGCTCGGCAATTTGCAGCAGGGGACTGCACTGCCCGCAGGGCCATCATCACCTGGGCTGGACCAACTGCACCAGGGAATTGGGGTCAGTGCTGAAATTTTGCGGCCCACGGGCCAGGGCACTTGCTTCCCGATGATGCCCTACGGGGAAACAGCCCTGCGGGGAGTCCAGGGGCCAACATCCTCCCTGGATAGCTCCATTGAGGTTCAACCTATTTGTGCTCAGCGGGGGCTAGACCTGGCTCTGGGTGGTATTTATGACCAGGTGGGCGGTGGCTTTCACCGCTATACGGTAGACCCCAACTGGACGGTGCCCCACTTCGAGAAGATGCTGTATGACAATGGCCAAATTGTCGAGTACCTGGCCCATCTGTGGGCTAGCGGCCAGCAGGAACCAGCCTTTGAACGGGTGATCGCCGGTACGGTAGCCTGGCTTCAGCGGGAGATGACTGCTCCCCAGGGCTATTTTTATGCGGCCCAAGATGCTGACAGCTTTGTTACCGCTAGCGATGTGGAACCGGAGGAAGGGGCATTTTATGTGTGGGACTATGCCACCTTACAAGCAACCCTGACGGCTGAACAGTTCGAAGCCCTGTCCGCCGCCTTTACCATTACCCCCGCTGGTAATTTCGAAGGACAAATTGTGCTCCAGCGTACTCATCCTGGGCCTTTGGCGACCCAGGCGATCGCAGCCCTCCAGCACCTGTTCAGTCAACGCTATGGGGCTTCCCCCCAAGACCTAACCACCTTTCCCCCCGCCCCCGATAACCAGGTGGCCAAAGGGCATGCTTGGCCGGGGCGCATTCCGCCCGTTACCGACACCAAACTGATCGTCGCCTGGAACAGTCTGATCATTTCTGGGTTGGCAGCGGCGGCGATCGCCTTGAACCAACCGGACTACTTGAGCCCTGCGGTCGATGCGGCCCAGTACATCGTCCAACATCAGTGGAGCACCGACCGACTGCAGCGGCTGAACTACGACGGCCAGCCCCAGGGCATGGCCCAGTCGGAAGACTATGCTCTGTGGATTAAAGCCCTGCTGGATCTGCACCAAGCGGCTCTGGTGTTTCCCACCATTGCCGCTGGTACTGACTGGCTAGCCTTGGCGATCGCCACTCAGCAGACCTTTCACCAGGGTTTTTGGAGCCATGACCAGGGGGGCTATTTCAATACCGCCCGCGATCGCCACCAGGGGTTACTGGTGCAAGAGCGAGCCTACCAAGATAACGCGACGCCGTCGGCTAATGGGATTGCGATCGCTAACCTATGTCGCCTGGCCCTGCTGACCGACGATCTCACCTACCACGATCAAGCCGCCCAAGCCCTCCAGGCCTTTAGCCCGGTCATGGCACAGCTACCACAGGCCTGCCCCAGCCTGTTTAGCGCCCTGGACTGGTTTTTGCACGGCACGCTGGTTCAAACGACAGCTGATATGGTGTCTGTTCTAGCCTCAGACTACAGGCCCACCACCGTCTTTGTCCTTACCCCCGAGTTACCCCAGGGGGCTGTGGGGTTAGTGTGTCGTGGCATGAGCTGCCTAGAACCAGCCCAGTCCCTAGAACAACTGAGACAACAACTGAGCAGCTGTTGAGCCTGGGCCTGACAGTACCCGAGGGAGATGGCTAAAAATTACCGATCACGGCACTGCCCATGCCTTGGAACATAATCCAAGACAAAAAGAAATTGCTGATGAAAATAGCCAACAGGGCAGTGACCACGGCTGTGGTCGTCGATTGCCCCACCCCTTTGGCCCCACCCGTGGTGGTTAACCCCCAGCTGGTGCCGATAATAGCGATCAAAACGCCAAAGCAAAAGGCCTTAATCAGCGAACTAAACAGGTCCCAGACGGTTAAGAAATTTTTGGCTGAGTCTAAAAAGACGGAATAAGGGATGTTGTACTGGCTAGTGGCAATTAACAGACCGCCGGTCATGCCGGTAATAAAGGACAGCACGCTCAACAGCGGCAACATCAGGGCACAGGAAATCACTCGGGGAATGACCAAGTAGTCGATTGGATCCGTCTTGAGAATTTGCAGAGCATCAATTTGTTCGGTCACGCGCATGGTGCCAATTTCTGCCGCAAAGGCTGACCCCACTCGGCCAGCAATAATCACTGCGGTCAGCACCGGCCCCAATTCTCGGGCTAGGGTTAGGGCTAGGACGCCGCCGACCGCAGCACCGGCCCCAAAGTTAACAAACTCTCGGGTCACCTGAATCGTAAACACCATACCGACAAAGGTGGCGGTAATCAGCGCAATCAGCAACGACTCTGGCCCCACAGCCGCCATTTGCTCGATCGTGTTACGGCGATGAATTGGCCGGGAAATCAGGTGAATCACCACCTGCCCTGCCAAAAACAGCGCAGCTATCATTCGCTGCCCCCATTGCCTTAAGGTTGAGCGACCTACCGCCTGTGCCAAACGTCTACCTCCTTAACCGCCGAGCGGTCTAGTGATTGCTGTGGAATTATTATCCCCCGACCATGATCATGCGTATACCGCCAGCTTTTGTTACAGCACTTCAAAATAATACGTAATCGAGATTGAAGTTTTTTCTACACCAGGGGCTGATCACCGTGAAGTGCCGGCATTCGTATGGGCAACCCAACCATCTTCAGGCCGATCCTCGGCCCTGCAACCTATTATCCCCCTGAGCAGAGACCTGGGATATCAACCCCAGCCGAGACTTGGGTCTGGGGAATAGTGGTCATCTACCGATGAACTCCAGTATCCTGGCAGAGAGGAATCATTGGCTTAGAGTCAGTCTATGAAGTTAACTATGGCGACCCAATTGCCCCAATTTGTTCAATTACGGGGATGGATCAGGGCGATCGCCTGGCTCATGGTCGCCCTCAGCCTATGGATGGGCTGGCCCATCGCCCCAGTTCAGGCCCGAGAGGCCGCTGCCAATGCCCAGGCCATTCAGCCCTACATCGACCGGGTTGCTGATTCCGTCACCGAGTTCACCCTAGATAACGGCATGAAATTCATTGTGCTAGAGCGGCACCAGGCGCCCGTGGTGTCCTTTATGATTCATGCCAATGTGGGGGCGGTGGATGAGGAGGATGGCAAAACGGGCGTTGCCCACTACCTAGAACACCTGGCCTTCAAAGGAACTGAGCGCATCGGTACCACTGACTACCCGGCGGAAGCCCAGGTACTAGAGCAGATGGACGATGTATTTGACCAGATCTTGGCGGCTGAAGCGGCAGGTGATACCGCCCAGGTGACCCAACATTGGCAGCAGCTAGAGGCTCTGAAACAGCAGGCCGCTAGCTATGTGGAGCAGAATAAGTACGGCCAAATTGTCCAACAGGCCGGTGGCGTGGGGCTGAATGCTACCACTGGGGCCGATGCTACCCGCTATTTCTACAGCTTGCCTTCGAATAAGTTAGAGCTGTGGATGTCCCTGGAATCGGAACGGTTTCTAGAACCGGTATTCCGGGAGTTTTTTGAAGAAAAAGAGGTGATTTTAGAAGAACGCCACATGCGGGTGGATAATTCCCCGATCGGCACTATGGTGGAGCAATTCTTAGAAACGGCCTTTGTCGCCCATCCCTATCGGCGTCCAGTGATTGGCTATCAAGACGACCTGTATGTAGCCACCCGTCAAGATATTCAAGATTTTTATGACATCTACTACGGCCCTAGCAATCTGACGGCGGTGGTGGTGGGGGATGTCAGCCCCAGCAAGGTACAGCAGCTCGCCACCATCTACTTTGGCCGCTATACCCCTCGACCTGAGCCCCCCCAACCTGTAATTAATGAACCAGAGCAAACCGCCTCGCGGGAATTCACCCTCGAGCTCGCTTCAGAACCCTGGTATCTGGAGGGGTATCACCGACCTGGGCTCACCCACCCAGACCATGTCATCTACGGGATGATTCAAAGCCTACTAGTGGGAGGACGCACCTCCCGTCTTTATAAAACTCTAGTCACAGACGAACGGGTTGCCCTCAGCATTGGTGCTCTAGACGGGTTCCCCGGCGACAAATACGACAACATCTTTCTGCTCTATGGGTTAACGGCCCAAGGGCATAGCCCTGACGATATTGCCCAGTTAATGGCCCAAGAGCTAGAGCGGCTCCAGACCGAGCCCATTAGTCAGGCTGAACTAGACCGGGTGAAAACCCAAGCTAGGGCGGGTTTATTGCGCAGTTTGTCGTCTAACAGTGGTATGGCTTCCCTCTTGGCTGAATATGAGGCCAAGACAGGTAATTGGCGTAATGTGTTCGACGACCTGAAAGCGATTGAATCGGTATCAGCCGCCGATGTGCAGCGGGTGGCTCAAACCCTGTTTCAGCCGCACCACCGGACTTCAGGCAAACTACTCTCGAGCCATGGCGACCATGGTGGATGACCCATCCTAGGTAACAAATACCAAAATGGGGAATGCCCTAGGGGTTAACAACGCCCTGACTCTTTGAAATTAGCTGAGACCTCAGGATTAGGACTATTGCGCTATGAGCTGGTTATCTACTGTCCGCCGCCCGTTGCCCCAACGCTGGATACTGTTGCCCACCTTGGGGTTATTAGGGCTGTTATGGGTGATGTTACTGGGGTGGCAGGCTCCAGCCAGCGCCCTGACCCCACGTCATTATGATCAATTGGAATTCCCAGCCCTAGGGGATGTCCAGATTCCAGACTATGAGCGTTACGAGTTAGCCAATGGGTTAGTGGTTTATCTGATGGAAGACCATGAGCTCCCTTTGGTGAGTGGCTCCGCTACCTTTCGCACTGGCTCCCGGTTTGAACCGGCTGCCCAGGTGGGGCTGGCCACCTTAACCGGGGAAGCCATGCGGTTGGGGGGCACCCTCACCCTGGCCCCCGATGCCTTGAATGATCAGCTGGAGCAGCGGGCCGCCTCGATTGAAACTGGCATTGACACGGCGGCAGGCAGCGCTAACTTTAGTGCCCTGGCCGAAGATACCGAGGCGGTCTTTCAGTTATTTGCCGATGTGATTCGGCACCCTGCTTTTGCAGACGACAAGATTGCCCTGCTTAAAAGTCAGTACAGCGGTAGCATTGCGCGGCGCAATGATAGTCCTGATGCGATCGCCTCTCGAGAATTCAATAAGTTGGTCTACGGGCAGGACAGTCCCTATGCCCGCACCATGGAATATGCCACCCTGGACGCCATCGACCGGCAGGATGTACAGCGATTTTACCAGGGGTCGATTCGGCCAGAGCATACCATTTTGGGCCTGGTGGGTGACTTTGACCGACAGGCGATGAAAGTGCTGATTGATCGCTATTTTGGCCAGTGGCAGGGGACTGGTTCGGCCCTAGCCACATCACCGCTGCCTGCGGTGAACCAGGCCCAGGCAGGCGTGTTTATGGTTGAGCAGCCCCAACTGACCCAGAGCTATGTGCAGCTGGGCCATTTGGGCGGACAGTTAGATGACCCCACTTACCCAGCCCTAGCGGTGATGAACGAGGTGCTGAATGGATTTGGCGGGCGGTTGTTTAACGAGGTGCGATCGCGCCAGGGGTTAGCCTACTCCGTCTATGCTTTTTGGTCTCCCCGGCATGACTACCCTGGCCTAGTGATTGGCGGTGGGCAGACCCGCGCCCAGGCGACGGTGCCCTTTATTCAATCCGTCAAGACTGAACTGAACCGCATTCGCACGGCACCCATTACGACCCCTGAGTTAGCCCAGGCCCAGGACTCTGTACTGAACAGCTTTGTGTTTAACTTTCAAAGCCCTAGCCAGACCCTGTCGCGGCTGATCCGCTATGAGTACTACGATTATCCGGCTGACTTTGTGTTTCAGTTCCAAGCCGGGGTCAGGCAGGTAACCCCAGAGGCGGTCCTGGCGGCGGCCCAAACACATCTGAAACCGGAGCAGTTGGTGGTGTTAGTGGTGGGGAACCCAACGGAGATGCAACCACCCTTGGCGGCCCTGGACCCCAACCAATCAGTTACGTCCATTGATATCACTATTCCCACCCCAGGGGCCTAGTGCTCTGCGGTATCAGTTAGCCAACCATTCCTGACCCCTGACACCTGACCCCCTCAGCAACGGCAGTCATATGTCTGCCAGCCAATACTAGTTCGGCCAGGTTTCTTCGTTCTGCCATGGGGTCCAGCCTTCGGGCAGCATTTCGGTGGACTCCGTGGCGGCGGTGAGTTCATCCCCGTGGTCGGTTGACTCAGGGGCCTGGCCGTCATCCACTAGTGGGGAGGACGTTGTTTGCGATCGCAGGCGAGGTGCCATCTGCTCTAAATCGGCCATAACCTCCGGCGCAGACTGATAGCGCTCCGTAAAGTCATACTTCACCAGCCGTTCCACGACGGTGCCAAAGGCTTGGTCTAACTCAGGCACCGCATGGCGCCAAATCAGTTCTCCCTGGGTATCCCGCTTAATGGCATAGGCTGGAATCCCAGTCAGCGCCTCAATCACCGTGATCCCGAGGGCATAGAGGTCACTGTTAAACTTAGGCAGGCCTGCTGACTGCTCACTGGGCATGTAGCCTTGGGTGCCCACCCCCACCGTGGATGTGGAGGTGAGCTGAACATCATTGTCAGCCAGCTTATTAGAGATTAGTTTCACGGCCCCAAAGTCAATCAACACGAGCTTGCCGTCAGCCTTGCGGCGGATGATATTGGAAGGCTTGATATCGCGATGAATCACCCCCTGGTGATGGACAAAAGCAATCACTGGAAGCAGGCCTTGCAACAGATCGAGGGCATAGATCTGCTCCATCGGCCGTCGACTGGTTAACTCGGTTTTCAGCAGCCGCCCTTCCACCATTTCTTCCACCAGATAGAAGGAATGCTGATCCTCAAAATAGGCGAGTAGGCGAGGAATCTGGTCATGGTGGCCTAAATTTTCGAGGGTTTCAGCCTCGCCCAAGAAAAAGCGCCGTCCCAGTCGATGGGCCTTGGGATCATCGCTAATGATTCGCAGTTGCTTGACCACGCACACCGGCTCCCCAGGGCGTTGCGTATCTTGGGCCACATAGGTTTCGCCAAACCCCCCTGACCCTAGCAAGCGGACAATCCGGTAACGGTTACCCAACAACAGGCCAATTACCTCCGCTTCTCGCAGCCTGAGCAGGTCCTTGAGGTCTTCCTGTTGGCTAATAATCTCCTGCACAATCGGGGAGGTCACGTATTGCTCTAGGGTTTGGCGTAGGCGCTGTTTGCGCAACTGTTCGGTAATGATGTCGGTGACAATAAAGCTGCCCCCTAGCACCATAAAGCCGATGATTGGGGTGCCCGCAGGCAGCAAAATTCCCCCCAGGGTAAAGGCCCCATAGCTTAACCAAAACCAAGTGCCAATGGTAGCCCCAGTCCAGCCCAGGCGGGCAATGGGGCGGTTAAAATACCAGAGCAGTAGGCCAAATCCAGAGCCCATGCTCAGCACCAGCAAGGCTCGACCCCAGGGGTTAGGAATCCCCTGGCGCAGGGTAGTGCCGCTCTGCAAACTGGCGATGTCATTGGCTAAAATTTCCACCCCAGTCATGGGGGTAGGGTGGAACAACGTTTGTGAAAAAGGCGCCTGGTGAAAATCTTGCAGAAAACCAGCCGTAGCTCCAATCAGCACAATCTTATCGGTGAAAAAGGCCCCTTCCTGCAGCTGATTCACCCAGGGGTCAGGATCAAGGACATACCAAAACGGCAGATGGGTAAAGGTCTGGTGGGGGCCGTAGAAATTAATGAACTCTCCCGCTGGCGGCGGATAAGCTATCTCAGCGGCCTCCAGGGTCGCTTCTGCGAACGAAAACATGATCGGCAGATTCCCATCGTCTGAACTAGCGGTCAGCAGTTCAACCACATCCTGCTCTACCCAGTCTAAATAAGCTCGACCATGGCGATGAATTCGACCATCGGGTTCCCGTCGAAAGTTGATGTTGCCTAGGTAGGCCGAAGTATCCAGCAGCGCTGGGATCGGCAGGGTGGGACGAATTAACGTCCCTTGGCGGAGGTTAACGTCGTCAAATTTGGCGGCTAGCACAACCCGATCGCCGTAGCGATCCAACACGTCAACCAGGGCTTCGTCATCGGCAGAACCATAGCTACTGTCGGTGAAAAACATCACATCCACCGCCACTGCTCTAGCGCCAGCCTCTAGCAGCCGTTCAATGGCGATCGCATAGGCGCGCCGCTGCCAGGGAATACCAGCGATCGGGGCCAGGGCCTGATGCCGGTCTGGATCAGCTCGATAATGCTCGGCCTGGTCAACAGACTGATCATCCATGGCCAGGATGACAATGTCCTCGGGGGCGACGACCGGTCCCCGCATTTCAAAAAATAAGGTTTGCAGCCGCCGGTCCAAGAACTGGGCTGGCAAGGAATCTGTAGCCACATGGGCAGCCAAGAAGCTGAGCCACAAACCCGCCAAAGAAACCTTAAACCAGCCCCGGTTCAGGTTTTGCTTCACCCAGCCTGTGACTTGATGGGTGGCCGATAGGCTGGTACTGCCAGAGCGAGATGATTTAGGACCAAGGGTCATAGCCGACAAAAATAACAGAGTTGGCCAAGGCAAAATAGCTGAACACCAGCATCTAACCCCATCCCGGACAAAATCAGTGGAATGTATGCCGCCATCGGCTAGTCCGATGGTGTTGATGTGGTCATTCAAGCGCACCAAAGCACCCTGCACTAGCCCCCAGCTTAACCTAAGGCATCCCACTTAAACAGTTTGAATAGACGACTTCCCCGCTTGACTCCTGGCGACTGGCTATTGACGGCTCCCTGAAAAAATTGAGCTGCTTCCAGGGCAGACATCCTACTCCAGGAACTCAGGGAGCCAGCAGTTACAGGTCTTATTGCCCCGGTTCAGGCTGCTGCGAACGAATGTAGTTGAGTACCTCTGTGGATGGAAATAGCCGTACCTGCTCCAGTTGAGCATCCAACGCGGGATCCTCATTGGTTGCCATCGTTGCCAAAAGCCATTCTAGGGACAGCACCTGTACCACAATCTCTTGGGCGGCAGCAGCATCAGTTTCAGCATAACGATCTAACAGCGTTTGCAAGTCATTGCGGGAAAAGAACATAGGCAATGACGTTTCCCCATTTTGGGTAATGGTTAGGTAAGGACCGTCTTCCCCCTGGCGGGCAATAAACAAGGGCACCCCCTGGAAGTCCTCTTCCATATCTATGGCGGTATCCAACTCTTCCACAATGGGGAAATAGAGTAGCGGGGTGGCCGCTTCAGCACTCAAGTGCGTCTCTTGATACAGGGTACCGAGGTCAATCAGAGCAATGGTGGCGCTTTGATCTTCAGCCTGAGCTTGGTCTAGATAGGTTTCAGCGGTTTCACCGTCAATAAACACCACAGGTACCTTAACTTCCTGATTGTTTGCTTCAGCGGAAGCCGTTAGCGGCTGGCCATCAGAATTCAAAATAATAAAAACAGGAACTTGCTCCAGTTTATCGACAATGTCTTCGTCACTCAGGGCTTCAGCTGGGAGGGGAAACAGCCAGGACCCAGCCAATACGCCGCCGCTAACGATGGCGCTGAACACAGTGGCAGGCAAGAATGATCGGGAAAACAGACGTCGCATAGGGCTACAGAATGATCAACAGCAGGTCAAATTCTACTCATAAGCGACACACAATGAGCATGACCCTTGTGACAGTAATCTGAGGGTTATACCCGCTTGAGATGACCAGCTGTGCTGATTTATCTGGGGTATGCTAGATTGCATCATACATACGTTTTGGCAGGAACCAGGTCATGGGAACTACAGGATAATGGAAACCATCACAGGGTCATAAGTTTTCCCAAGGATGAAATTCAGCAGTAGGAGCCAGATTCCCCCCGAGTTCTTACTCTCGGTTTCTGCTTAGGAGATTACGAGAACTTAGGAGATTACAAGCAAGAGGATCCCCACGTTAAGCCAGGGATCGTCGTGGCCGGAGGGTGCACACTGCCCCCCAGGGGGGTAGAAAGTTTTCTAGAAGTCACCTTGACTAAGACTTCTAGGCTTAATTTATCGGCTTAAGTGGATGCCCTAATCCAGAAAGCTTGAATCAGAAGAGTTGGATTGCCCTGAGTTTGATTTGTGCCAATTGAGTTAAGTAAGTTATGCTTGCCAATCATTAGTTCTGTGATATACCTGACAACTTTCGCACATGGGCATGGTCGATGCTACCCCTAATTTTCGGTTAACTGTTATCAAGTGTCTCTGGCCAAACCTCATGGTCAATTTTCAGGTGACTTAACTAACGTTACCAGCCCTATTACTCAACGGAAGTATTTTTTGGCAAGAGCTTTGCCCATCAAGGCAATTGTTCATTTTTATGTCTTACATGCATGAAAGACATCCTCCACTTTAGCGTTGATAAAAGCATATGGAAACCATGATCAAAAAGTCAGATTTTGTTTTAGCTCCCTATATGAAGAGTGATGATCGGCGGGCCACGTATCAAATCCTAAATACAGTAATCCCTTACATAGGATTATGGTTTCTGGCTATTAAAGCGGCTGCCATTTCTCTATGGATTTTGCCGCCTATCATTATTTTGATGGTGCTCTTCTTGTTACGTTGTTTTTCGTTGATGCATGATTGTGGCCACTACTCCCTCTTTAGATCTAAGGCCGTTAATAGATGGGTCGGCTTTATGCTAGGAGTGATTAACGCTATCCCCCAGTATGGTTGGTCAAGAGACCATGCTTATCATCACAAAACTAATGGAGACTGGGAGCGCTATCGTGGTATTGGAGATTTCCTATCCACTGATGAGTTTGCTCAACTTGACAGCTTTAATCAAAGGCTCTATGGGATTTTACGCCAGCCTATAATTACTTTTCCTGGTGGCTTTTTCTATCTAGCTATTAAACCTAGGCTGACTTTAATTTTTGGCATTTATGATTTTGTTAGCCATGGAATAACCTGTTTGAAACGCGATAGCAATATTGGCTTGAGGGCGATAGTGTCTTCCCACAACTCTAAGCACTGGCATTCGAAAGAGGAGTTTTGGGATCTGCTCTTGAATAACATTTTTGTGGTTGGTAGCTGGATTATCCTCAGTCAACTCATTGGGGTAAAGCTATTCTTTGGCCTATATGCCGTTACTCTGACGATTGCTGGGGCTATTTTTATCAGCATCTTCTTTGTACAGCACAATTTTGAGGGCTCCTATGCTCACAGTACAGCTGGCTGGGACTATATTCGTGGGGCCGTTGAGGGCAGCAGCTACCTAGAATTACCCGCGATCCTGCGATGGTTTACCGCAGATATCAGCTATCACAATATCCATCATCTTTCAGAGCGGATTCCCAACTATCACCTTGCCGCTTGTCATCGGGCCAATAGTCACTTGCTCTCAAATGTAAAAGTCCTGCGGATTAGCGATATGCCCAACTGCGCCCGGTTTATTTTGTGGGATGCGGATTCAAATAGCCTAGTACCGCTGCCTGCAAAGCGTCGTCTATCCTCGTCGCTTCATTCCTAGGGCGTCGGCACAGTATGGGTGAATGCTACTGAAATAAGCCCTAAACAGTCCATGAAAATTGCTGAAAGCTTTGATCTGCTGTAAGGTGGGCATTACCCACTAGTCTTAATTCGGTGTCATTCCAGTATGGATAATATTGGCTGACATATAGCGGTTCTCATCCGGGTGAGGTACAGTAGCAGCGGAAAGTAAACCAGCTCCGAATATCATTCAAAGACACCTTTTCGTAAGCGATATCAATGGCCTCTTTGAGAGCCTGATAGGTG
>SLIY01000049.1 GCA_007135385.1 Leptolyngbyaceae cyanobacterium CSSed165cm_216 | reverse complement strand
GTGGTGTTCTAAGGAGTGAATAATGCCGATTTCCGTAGATTTTAGCGGCAGACCGTTCCATTTTATTGGTGTGGGCGGCATAGGCATGTCGGCTCTGGCCTACATCTTGACCAAACGACAATTGCCAGTGTCTGGGTCTGACTTGCGCTTAACCCACATCACTCGTCGGTTGCAAGACGCGGGGGCGCACATCTTCTGGCAGCAAGATGCCAATAACCTCAAGTACTTTTGCCCCGCTTCAACCGCGAAACTGACCCGCAGCAAACAACTGGGCCCAGACTATCCTGATTATCTAGCGGATACGCCCCTGGCCGCATCCATTGCTACTTACGACGTGACCCCCCAGGTGGTTTGTTCCACAGCGATTGACTTACTCAACCCCGAGTACCAGGCGGCCCTGGCGTTAGGGTGTCCTGTGCTGCATCGGTCTGATCTCTTAGCTGCGCTGATCAAAAATTATCAAAGTATTGCGGTTGCTGGCACCCACGGCAAAACCACCACCAGCAGTATGATTGGCCACCTCCTCTTAGGCGCTGGCATTGACCCGACCATCGTGGTTGGTGGGGAAGTCTCCAGTTGGGGAGGAAATGCTCGCTTGGGCCAGGGACCATATCTGGTGGCTGAAGCAGATGAATCTGACGGCACCCTGGCCAAGCTATCAGCTACCATTGGCATTGTCACCAACATCGAACTTGACCATACCGACCACTACCACAACCTCCAGGATGTGGTGAGTATTTTCCAAACCTTCCAGCAACAGTGCGGCCTACTCGTGGCCAGCCTGGACTGTGAGGCGGTGCGTCAAAATCTCCAGCCAGCCATTACCTACAGCTTAAGAGCTGATGCTGGTGCCACCTACTGGGTTACCGATATCCAGTTCCATGGCCAGGGCACAACGGCGATGGTGTGGGAAATGGGGCAACCCCTGGGTCGCCTGCAACTTGGTTTGCTGGGCCACCACAACCTGAGTAATGCCCTGGCAGCGGTAGCGGTGGGGCGACACTTAGGTATTGCCTTCACCGACATTGCCGATATCCTGGGGCAGTTCCGGGGAGCTCGACGCCGGTTCGAGCAACGGGGTCACTATGGCGGCATTCAGTTTGTGGATGACTATGCCCACCACCCTAGCGAAATTAGAGCGACCCTGAGTTCGGCTCGGCTACGAGTTGACTATCCCCTGCGGCCAACGGTGGTCGATCGCAGCATCAGTGGCGAATCAGGCCGAGTCGTGGCCGTGTTCCAGCCCCATCGTTATAGTCGTACGATGGCTCTACTGGACGACTTTGCCTCGGCCTTTGGGGATGCTGACCAGGTGATTGTGACCGATATCTACAGTGCTGGAGAAACCAATAGCTTCCAGGTTTCAGGCAAGCAGGTGGCTGAAACCATTGCCCAGCATCATCCCCAGGTGGCCTATGGGCCAACCCTCAGCGATGTTCAGGCCATGTTAACGAGTAGCCTGAAAGCGGGTGACCTCGTACTATTTATGGGGGCAGGTAACCTGAATCAAATTATTCCCCAGGTGATGGCTGTTTATGCCGAAGTTGAGGCGCATTCGTTACAGGAAGCCTGTTAAAAGTTGGGGTTATCCAGCGAGACTGAGGCCATGAATCATGCTCTTTTGGTTACTAACGGACAGACTCACCATCTGTCCTGGCTAAGGCCACAGGTTTCTCTACAACGGTTGACCACCTTTCGGGTAGGGGGTACTGCCCAATGGTTAGCCACCCCCCGCACGCAGGAGCAGTTTGCTTCGGCTCTGGCCTGGGCTAGGGCCGAAGCCTTACCCGTCACCCTCCTAGGGGCCGGGTCTAATTTGCTGATTAGCGATCGCGGCTTACCGGGACTGGTGATCTGCTCTCGCCACTGGCGGGGTAGTCGGTTTGACGATCGCACCGGTCAGGTGACGGCAACCGCTGGAGAACCCCTACCGACGTTAGCCTGGAAAGCCGCTAAGCGAGGCTGGCGGGGGCTAGAGTGGGCCGTGGGCATCCCTGGCACAGTAGGTGGTGCGGTGGTGATGAATGCGGGTGCCCATGGGGGCTGTGCTGCTGACCTATTGGTGTCCGCCACGGTGCTACACCCAAACCAGGGATTGATCAGGCTCACCCCTGAAGAACTAGTGTTTCAGTATCGCACCTCTGCCCTGCAAGGGGCCGGGCAGCTGGTGCTTGAGGCCCAATTTCAGCTGCGCCCTGGCTACGATCCTGAGGTGGTGTCGGCGGACACCCTAGCCGGGCTCAACCAGCGGCGGGCCACCCAGCCCTATGACCTGCCCAGCTGTGGCAGCGTTTTTCGCAACCCCTACCCCCACACAGCCGGCTCCCTGATTGAGCAGGCAGGGTTAAAGGGGTATCGCATTGGCAACGCCCAGGTGGCCGATCGCCACGCCAATTTCATTCTCAACTGCGGTGGGGCCACAGCCACCGACATCTACCGTCTGATTCACCACATCCAAGTCGAGGTGGCCGATCGCTGGTCCCTTTGGCTACAGCCGGAAGTCAAGTTTTTAGGGGAATTTCCAGCCTTTTGATCACCACAGTCCAGCAGCCACAAAACAAAAAAGGAGGGAACCCACCGAAGTGCGTCCCCTCCTCGTTCAGAGGCTGCTTAGCTCATGGTCGTTGAGCTGCGGTCATAGCCGCCAAAATCATGGGGCATCTTACCCTGAATATGACTTTCGTAGTGGGCCGCTTCATCCACTGGCAGACCAACTTCTGAAGCCAGGCGCACCATCATTCCCTGTTCGCGCTTACGGCTGCGTTGGTGACGCCGGATAAACAAATTGCGAGCTAACTCGGCGACCCCGAGAGGTGACTGGGTAACGAGCACCGCCGCTGCCTCAGGGGTCGGAGTCGCGCTCCCAGACATGGGGGCAACCACTGCCGGAGTGGCCGGGGTCGGTTCTGTCACGGTGGCTTCGATGCCACTGCGATAAGGCACCCCACGCCAGGTCAAATCGGCACCGGGTTGGGCTGGCAATTCAGCCATGGCATGGAAGGTGATGGGAGCACCTCGATAGGTACCCATATCGTAAGCAGGTCCCAGCTTAGGAGCAGGATTAGGGGTGTAGTCGTAGCTGACGCCGCGATAAGTGAGTTTCATAATGTCGCCTCCTTGAAGCGAGTGGCGTTCTGAGGCGCGTTCCTTCGGGAGTGTCCCTACTTCCGTCCTTCTACCGGGATACAAGCGTTGTCCCCAGGTGGAAAGATGAACGATTTATCTCTATATCTGTATCATAGACTACGGTTTTGATAGTTTCCTGAAAATTTATTTTTTCTACATACGCGATCCCGCTCCGACCACGGGGGTCAGAGCGGGATGGGCTATCGCGATTCCCGATTGAGTGAGGTGTGCCTTGGCTGGGTTCTGGATCCCCCCAGCTTGGGGCTGTCTAAGGTATGCGCTTGCATCCCCCCTAATCAAGGGAGCAGGGGGATGCCGATAATGGACTTCACTCGAGTGAAATTCGCGAATGTAAACTCAGCATTCCAAACTCAGAACTTATTCAATCCAAGTCCTCAGCCGCTGCATCCCAGTTGGCCCAGTCCTGGGGCTTGAGGAAGATATCGTACAGACGGGTCTCGGGACTACCGGCTTCGGGGGTATAGCCATATTCCCAACGCACCAGAGGGGGCAGCGACATCAAAATCGACTCGGTGCGGCCGTTGGTTTGCAGGCCAAAAATGGTGCCGCGATCGTACACCAGATTGAACTCCACATAGCGGCCCCGACGATAGAGCTGAAACTGGCGCTGGCGATCGCCGTACTCGGTGCCATGGCGCTTTTGCACAATCGGTTCGTAGGCGGGCAGAAAGGCGTTGCCGCAGTCTTTGGAGAAGGCGAACAATTG
>SLIY01000338.1 GCA_007135385.1 Leptolyngbyaceae cyanobacterium CSSed165cm_216 | reverse complement strand
TACTTCTGAATCGACATTTAGCCTCCTGGAGATTCTTTTTTCTGTCACGTTCTGTCCACGAATAGACCGTTGACCAGTGCGATCGCATATCTATGAACCCCCTAAGCCGCTTTCTGGAGGTCGGCGATATACCAGCGGGGCGTGTCGTCCTCGGTGTGAACTGCAATAACCCCCAGGTCGGTCAGGCTGTCGAGGCAGTCTTGGATCGCCTTCTGCTTGCGGCTGGCGTTTTTGAACTGAGCTTTGACCTGGGCCACTGTCCATTCACCGCCTTGGGTGCGGAGTAGGTCGCGCACGGCGGCAAGCTGTTCTTTGAAGGAAGTGGGGAATTTCTGTTGCTCGACCGGGGCAATGACGGTTTCCTCGGGTTCGGCGACGTCGCTGAGGACTTGCTGAGTGGGCTGCACTTGGTCGGGGGCCTGGTAGTCAGGACGGAGCCAGCGGACGAGACCGTTGCGTTCTTCTTCGGCCCGTTCAGCGTTGAGGGCCACCAGGCGTTCGAGGATTTGTTCGTCGAGGCCCTCTCCCCTAGCCCCTCTCCCAGAGGGCGAGGGGGACAAGAGCGGTACCAAATCACCCCACCCGTAAGCCTCTAGCACGGCTACGTCTAGCTCATCGTGGATTTGTTTGAGGGTGCTGACCAGGGCGCGATCGTTGTATTCGCGGTCTTTGTCGGTGAAGGGTTCCCCGGCCCGGAGCTTTTCGAGCAGGTTATACATGCTGGTGATGGTGATGTCGGGGTGATCGGCCTGTACTTTCTTGCGGTGGGCATCGAGGCGTTCGCCCAGGTCGCGGATTTTCTGTTTTTGTTCTGGGGTGGGATCTGGGAAGGGGAATGGATCGAAGCAGCGGGTTTTGTTGTAGCGAGGATCGTTACCGACACCTAACCGTCCTCCTGCTGCTAAAGACCAGGCCACATGTGTTCGGCTTGATAATACTCCAAGAAAATAGGCATCAGGAAGAGCAATCATCACAGTTGTGCTGTCTGCGATAGTTTTATTTGAAGTAAAAATAAAGAAACGATGTTTAGAAGTCAGAGAAGTAAAAATCACTCTCTTGACTCCTTTCAATGCTGGTCGAAAAGTGTTTCGACTCTTCTCAAAGAACCACCAGCGTTCTCTTAAAGCAGGATTATTATTTTGTTCCCTTTCTGGTTTTACCCTTTCCACTAGCCATTGATAAATCGATGTTTTTTCTGATTGAACTTTATTGATATCCCAACCAAATAAATCGATTGCATAAAAGCTGCGATGTTTCTGCGTGATATCTCTACCAGAAAGTAATGGCCAAATAACACTATCGTTTGTTCCAAATTCTGGGTCTAATGCTTTCGCAGAATCATTATCGACAACAAAACCTTTTCCAGTTAGTTGGTAGCCAACGCAGGCCATACCATCATTAGCTCTTAATGCCTGTAAGGATGCTAAATCGACCCCTACAGTGAGGCTAGGGGTTAAAGCTCCTTTGGTAATGCAAAAAGTTAAAGATGCTTCCTCTAAATGGTTTTCAGGTTCAGACGTGACTTCCATCAACTTGCCCGATTTGACTCCTTTAGCAGCACCAGTCATTGCTATGCGAATAGCTGCAGTGTCTTGAGAATCAACCCAAGGATGGTCAGGGATTGAAAAAAATAAACCAATGGTGTTCTTCTTTTTCTCTAAGTGATATGAAACGACTCTTCGGTTGTAGGTTTGGATTATAGAGTTTGTAGAGATAAAGCCAAACCTTTTCAGTTTACCTTCGCTTGTCAACTCAGCAGCTTGATGCCACCAGTACATGACTAAATCTACTGAGTCAGGGAGTTTTTGATTGATTTTTCGAAGGGTGACTGCGTAGCCGTCTCCTAGCGACTCACGCATGTTAATCTTCCCGATAAATGGTGGATTCGACACCACATAATCCGCCTCCGGCCATTCCGCAGGCCGAGGATTCAAATACCGATAAATGGGAATCTGGTCACTCGGGTCAGGCACTTCCTCCCCCGTCACCGGATGCCGCATCTTGCGTCCACCCCAACGGGTTCTCACCTGCCCTGTCGCCGGGTCAACATCTGGTTCCTTGCCGTCATAGGCCAGCACCGCATCCCGACATTCAATGTTGCTGTATTCGCGCAGCACCGGCTCCACCGGGGGCAAGTCACCAAAGCGCCGGAAATGCCACTGCAAATAACCGATCCAGATCACCAGGTCTGCGATCGCCGCTGCCCGTGGGTTAATCTCAATGCCCAAAAACTGAGACGGGTTCACCTGGTCAATGTCCAGCCGCAGCTGGGCCTGGCCGGTGACATCCTCCAGACGCTTCAGCACCTCCGACTCTAGCTGCTTGATTAAGTCCAGGGTCACATACAGAAAGTTGCCCGTACCGCAGGCCGGGTCAAGGATGCGAGTCTGCCGCAGCTCCGTGAGAAACGCTTCTAGGGTGGCGATCGCCTTCTTCTTTTGGCTGGGCTTCGGTTCAGGGTCATCCCCTAACTGCTGCTTCGCCTCCCCCTGCACCACCACCCACTGGGCCTGCAACGGCTCCATGACTACTGGCCGAACCAACCGCTCCACATAAGATCTCGGCGTATAGTGAGCCCCGAGCTTACTGCGCTCCTTAGCGTCCAGTGCCCGCTCTAGCAGCGTGCCGAAGATGGCGGGTTCCACGTTCTGCCAATCCCGCTCCGCCGCATCGAGCAAAATCTGTACCTGCTCGGCAGAAAGGTCCAAAGCCGTGGGGTCGGTAAACAAGCCCCCGTTGAACCTGAGCAATTGACCATAAAAGCCAAAGCTACCCCCCTCGTTCATGGCCTGCCACAGGGCGGCCACCTCTGGTCTAAAACTTTTGGGGTTCTCTAGCCAGCGGGTCTTGAGCGCATCGGTAAATAGCTGCTCTTTCAGCAGGCCCACATCTTCAGCAAACATGGTGAAGATGCAGCGCATCAGAAATAGGGCCACCTCCTGGGGGTCATGCTGGCCTTCCAGGGTTTTGGTCAACTCTGCCAGGTCAGCCGCCACCTCCCGCGTGACCTTGGCGGCGATTTTCTCTGGGTTGCGGGCCTGGGGGTCGGTGAAGATATCCACAAATAGGTCAAAGACCTCTTCCCGCCGCAACGCCATCAGCTCAATATCCTGACGGGCTGCGTAGCCGCCATAGTCGCCGTTAAACCCCGTCCATAGTTCAAAGTGACTGCCAATGTCGCAGGTGAGCAAGAATGGCGGCTTGTTGGAGACATTGCGGGTGTATGCGATCGCCTGGACAAACGCCTTCTCCATCGCCTTCAGATAGGACGGGGTGCCCCGCTTAGCGGTACCTTTGCCGGTCTGATCGCTACCCTGCTTGGCCTCAATGATGAAGTGGTCGGCCTTGTAGAAGTCTATGTAGCCAGGGGTCACCTTGCCGCTGGGGTGATAAACCTTGATGTCTTTGTCGAAGCAGTAGGGATCGTTCTCAACACTGCCCTTCGGTGGGGGACTGTCTACGCCAAGTGCTTCACATAAATCTAGGAAGAAGCCTTGGTAGTTGGCTCGTTCATTGCCCCCGGTACCCTGCCATTTCTGGATGAAAGCTTCAATTCGTTGTAGGCCATTGGTATCCATGGGGCACACATGAGACTGATACAGGTGCTAAGGCATTACGGTTGCTACTAAATTCTGCCCAAGGATAAAGGAAAAGCCCATCATTCTTATATAAATTCAAGGACTGAACATAACAGTTGGATAGCCATCAGGCACACTACATGATTAGTAGTCTAGGGCTAAGGTGACCTCTAGAAAACTTTCTATCCAGTGGTGGGCAGTGCCCACCCAGCCCTGTCAAGGTGGTTCGAAAGGATTGAATTTTGCTCCGTTGAAGCGCTGAAAGCTTGATTATCCCG
>SLIY01000423.1 GCA_007135385.1 Leptolyngbyaceae cyanobacterium CSSed165cm_216 | reverse complement strand
GCAACAAAACTTAAAGCCGTCAAGCCCATGAGACTGAAGGAGTCGTAGTAATCTGTACATCATGGAAGTCAACCTGAACTAGGCTTACAGCCAAGGTTTCTGCCGGTAGCAGGACTTTAGGCTAAGGCTTGGTCTACTGCCACCAATAAAATAATTTTCAAGAGGGCATTATTCATGGTTCAACGTGGTTCTAAAGTTCGGATTCTCCGCAAAGAGTCCTACTGGTATCGGGATGTGGGCACTGTCGCCACCATCGACCAGAGCGGCATCAAGTACCCAGCGGTGGTTCGCTTTGAAAAAGTTAACTACTCTGGCATTAACACCAACAACTTTGCCCTGGCCGAGCTCGAAGAGGTTGCGGCCCCTAAGGCTAAAAAGTAGTGCCCTAAAGCATCGTCAAGCGGGTTAACTATCTAATCACCCCTATCTTTTCCCCTGATTTGGCCGTCCTCCAGCTCGAGTTAACGCTCGGGCTCGGGAAGGCTGATGAGGGGTAGAGGTAGGGGTTTTTGGCCCATAGCTTTTGGCCCATAAAAGCAGGCTATGCTGCCGATAAACCGCCTATAGTAAGGGAACTATCGGCAAGAACCAGCGAGCGAACCAGTGCCAGAGCTACCGGAAGTTGAAACCGTTCGACGGGGCCTCAATCGAGTCAGCCTTGATCGCCCCATTACAGGGGGATCGATCCAACTAGCGCGATCGGTGGCCTATCCCGACTCTGAGCAGGCTTTTTTGGCCGGTCTCACAGGTCTTACCCTAGGGACGTGGCTGCGCCGAGGCAAGTATTTGCTGGGCCAGTTGCGTGATCCCAAGGGCCAACCGGGAGGGTACCTGGGCGTCCACCTCCGCATGACCGGACAACTCCTGTGGGTGACTCCCGATCGCCCTATAGAGAGCCACTGCCGGGCGCGACTTTGGTTTCAGGGCAGCCACGAACTGCGCTTTGTTGATCAACGCACCTTTGGTCGTCTGTGGTGGGTCCCCCCAGGCACGGCCCCCGACACCATCATCACGGGGCTACAGCGGCTGGGGCCAGAGCCCTTTGACGCGGCCTTTTCAGCCACGTACCTACGACAGCGATTTCAGGGGCGGCAGCGCCCGATCAAAAATGCTCTGCTAGATCAGGCCCTGGTGGCGGGCCTTGGCAACATCTATGCCGACGAAGCTCTCTTCCTGAGTGGTCTACGCCCAACCACCCTATGCAGCAAAATCAGTCTGCCGCGACTCCAGCGCTTGCATAGTGCCATTCTTAAGGTGCTAACCACCAGTATCGAATCAGGGGGTACCACCTTTAGCGACTACCGCGATATCTATGGGGTCAACGGCAACTACGGTGGTGTCGCCTGGGTGTACGATCGCAAGGGTCAGCCCTGTCGGATGTGTAGTGAGCCGATTCAGCGACTGAAGCTAGCCGGTCGATCAGCCCACTATTGTCCCCATTGCCAGCGATAACTGCTGTCCCCGTCCTAGATCAGGCCAACAGGCCGTACAATTTAGTAGGCCGTAGGGCAGCTCTGTGACTGTCTTTCGTGTTGTTGTACTGCGTTCAACGTAAAAAGGTTTATGGCAGATACTCTTAAGCGTGGTGACCTAGTCCGGGCGGTGAAGGAAAAGTTGGAAAACAGTCTGGAAGCCAAAGCCAGTGATACTCGATTTCCCTCCTATCTCTTTGAAACCCAGGGGGAAATTGTTGAGGTGAATGAGGACTATGCCTTAGTAAAGTTTGGGATTGTGCCAACCCCCAACATCTGGCTAAGACTGGATCAGCTGGAAAAGTTCTAGCCCTAAAATACCTGGGATGCAGGACTTAGCTGCATCCCAGCGCTGAAGCCAGCTTCCGGTCCTCCATGGCGTTGACTCCCGGGTGGTCGTGGCTGGAATGTCATGTCTATTATCTGCCCAACTTAATTCAGCCCCCTGGGCAGGGCTGAACCAGCAATAAACTGGGAACAGAATCGGGATAACAGGGTTAACCCGTAACCTACAGGTCAGAGTCGACCGGCAATCCTCCCTTATCCTGAATGGAGACTCCATCAGCTGGAATCGCAGCTGAGGCATCGGGAATTGGGAATGCCGGTTGATCCAGGGCGATACTGAGGGATTCGGATTCTGGTGCTAGAACCCAGCGCCACAGGAGGTTGCCAGAGCCAAACCCGGAGGAGCTAAAGCTACCCGACAGCAAATTCAAGGCCCCAATCACCACCACCCCAACGCTAGCCATACTAATGAGCTGGAAGCGATGATTCAAACTGCGAAACACTCCCGACAGGGTAACGTCGACATCGCAGTTGTCAATCTGAGTGTCGTCTCGCAGCCCTTGCCTCAGGGTGATGAGACGGTTATATAGGCACCGCACGTCAGGATCATCCCGCAGCCAACCTAAAACCAGCTGACGCTCGTCCGGGGTGACTTCCCCATCTAGGTAGGCACTGAGTAACTCAAAGCGATCGCGCTTCATAGCATCGAATTCTTGACAACAGCTGGTAGGGACAGCAGCGAACTCGGGAGCTTGAGCAGCACCCCCACGAGAGCGGTGATGAATCGAGCCAGGCGTGTAAGGAGAGGTAGACATACCGACAACAACACCTAAATAAGCAACCTAGAGGACAAAGACGACGAAATAGGTGATTAGGTTCTCTACAGTCCGATTTCTTGAGTTAGCCCAAGCATCGCGATCAGAAAGAACCCCAGTAATTCTACTGTCGCTCCTGATCATAAACCTAATCTCCAAAATCGGTAATACCCACCTTGGATGATTCAGCGGATTTTGCAGCTGGCATCGTCGGCTTAGCCTGGCTGGTTGCTTGGGGTTCACCCCCCTAGATAGGGTTGTAAGTCACTCTGCAACCGCTGTCTGGCCCTAGCGATACGGGACTTAACGGTGCCCAACGAAACGCCGGTAATGTCAGCAATTTCTTCATAGGATAACCCTTGAATCTCCCGCAACACGATGGTGGTGCGAAAGACATCGGGTAAATCCGCGATCGCCTGACGCAGATGATCGTAAAATTCCTGGGTCATCATCGCATCCACAGGGCCAGGATCCGGGGCCGGTACATCCCAATCAATGGAGCCATCTTCAAGGTTGAGCGGCGCATCCAAGGACAACGGAGCCCGGTTCCGCTTCCGCCGCCGCAACTCGTCGTAAAACAGATTCGTGGTAATGCGCCCCAACCAGCCCTTAAATTTGGCCGGATCGTTCAAACGGCGCATGTTGCGGTATACCCGAATCCACACCTCTTGGGCCAAATCAGCCCGGTCTGGCCAGTCAGGGGCGAGGTGGTACAGCAACTTATCTACATGGCTTTGGTAACGGCGCAACAGTTCTGCAAACATGGCTCGCTCTGGCCGCAAACGCTGTTGACAGAGCGCAACTAGCTCGGTATTGCTGAGCTGATCGGGGCTAACGGAGGCTTCTGAAGCCCCCAAAGAAATTGCCCAGGTGGAAAACATGGATTGACTCATAACTTCCAAGGGAACGCCGACACTTCAATGACTCTTGACCATCTGTAGACTCGCAAATCGACAGTGCTGTGGCTCCTGACGCAAAGCATCTGTAATGATTGTGAAGTATTGTGCCTGGGGTGGGGAGGTGTAGTATACCCCTTTGTGCCTGTGAATTGTCTGGCACACCCTGCCGGGTGTCCGTTGGGTCAACCCTTTATTTAGCTTCTGCCGCCATATTGGGGGTGATTTTCTGGTCAATCTGCCAGGGACTAGGTAACCGCTGGGGATGGGTGATATAACAGAAGGGCAGCTGTTGCACACCTTGGAGAGGTGGCAGAGTGGTCGAATGCGCCCGACTTGAAATCGGGTGTGCCGAAAGGCACCGAGGGTTCGAATCCCTCCCTCTCCGTAT
>SLIY01000114.1 GCA_007135385.1 Leptolyngbyaceae cyanobacterium CSSed165cm_216 | reverse complement strand
TTGGGATAAGCCATCAGAGGGTTCTATGCCATCCCCCAACCTCTCCAATATGACCCTGGACGATCTTCAGCAAATGATTGCTCAGATCGTAGACCAGCGCATTGCAAAGTACCTAGTGCTAACCCCCTCTACCCAGCCCCCCACTCACGAAACCCTAGCCTCCATCGCCCGCCACCGTTGGACCCCGCCCCCCGACGCACCAACAGTGGTCGAGATGCTCCGCGCCGATCGAGACAGCTAATGGCCGATCAATACGTGGTTGATGCCAGTGTTCTGTGCCAGCTTTTTATCACCCAAGAACACTTACTCTCTCTACATCGCCCTGGCTCAGGGCTTGGCCAAGCCGCTCATTTCAGACGACAAGCGCCAATGCCAGGTGGCAGTCGATATGGGTTTGGCGGTTATAACCATTGCAGAGTTTTTGCCTTAGCATACGCCAAAGCACCGCTAAGAATTAGCGCCTACTCTAGAGATAACTGATCACGCACCTGCACCATTCGACCATGAAAAGCCAACTGCTCAGCCTCACCTACGAAATTGAGCTACAGCCCGGAGAACCCGACCCCCTCCCGCCCGACTGGCTTACAGCCCTGGGTGCCGGACGCTGGAAAATCACCATAGAGCCTGCATCTCCAGCAGACACCACTTACCCCATCAAAGACCACGGCGCATTCCTAAACAGCTACGCCGCCGCAGACGAAGGACTCTATGACCACATTGCCGGATAATTTTTGGATTGATTGATATAACGGAACTAGGAAATAGCAGTGCCCGAAGTTACAAGGTTCTACGGCATTATCATCAAGGTTTTCTTTGGCGACCACCCACCGCCTCACTTTCACGCTATCTATGGCGAATACAACGCATTGATTAGCATTGAATCATTAGAAATCATCGAGGGCGACCTGCCGAACCGTGCCCAAAAAATGGTAATTGACTGGGCGCAGATGTATCAAGAAGATTTGTTGGCAATGTGGGAAACCCAAGAGTTTCGCAAACTACCTCCCTTGAAGTAAAGGTGATAAAAATGAGCTATCCCAAGATTGTTCGAGCCGAGGCAATTGGCGAACATATCATAAGAGTTGAATTTACCAACCAAGAGATTAAAGATTACGACATCAGCGCTCTGATCGAGAAACCCATGTTTGCTCCATTGCAGAACCTCGCATTCTTTAGAAATTTTAAAGTTGAACCGGGTGGCTATGGCCTCGTGTGGAATGGCGATATCGACATCAGCGAGTATGAGCTATGGACTAAGGGTAAGACCGCTCAAATCAAGGGTAAAACTGCTTTCGCATCAGATTCAAACCGCTTCCCAAGTGCTCTCTAGCTCACTGTCCAAAAACAGCGTATCTGGCCCAAAATCTTGCTCATGGGGCCATTGCACACCAAAAAAAGGTTTACTCCTACCTTAATGAGCCTGGTGCTTTATGCCGCAGACTGACCCGCTAGCGATAGAGACGCGATTGGTAAAGAACTCGCCTCAAGTTTTGATAAATCCACGACCTGACTAGCATGATCAATATCCAGACCTACTAAATGTCCCTCCGCATCAAAATCCAACACAACGCCGCTGGCCACCTCTTGAGAGTCAACACTGGGCTGATCTAACAGACTGATATACAGCGAATCTGTCTCAGGATAGTAGTGGAACTTCATAGCTAAGGCCCTTTAAAATTACGGTCTGGAAATGCATTGAGAACGGTTTCTCCATCCTCCAGGGTGACAACCCGCAGGTATTTACCCAGGTCTTCGATAAAAATCCAATGGCGAATGCGCCCATCGGGCTGAATCTCTCGGTGAATTGGGTCACGAATAGCCTGCTCGCACCATAACCGCTGAATATAGGGCCGTCTAGGGAGAACTTGTTCCTCAAAATACCGGGTTGTTTTCACTTGATGCCCGAGATGAATCCTGATACTCGAAAGTATAAAGCCTAGTTCTGCTGCTCATCACTGAGATATAGCGGTTCCTGATCGGATGAAGTACAGCAGGAGCCTTACTAGATAAGGGCTACAGGCCTCTACACGTACCTCACACCAACAAGAACCGCTATAGGTCGTAGAGCTGGCGCCCGTCACCCAGCCCGTGTAGGGGTAATGGGGATTAGAGCAAACCTCTAATCTAATCGGTGTCACTAACAACGGCATTCAATGTCATTAGGCACCCAGCTCAATATCCAGATTGTCGTCACTATCTACCAACACCGAGAACCCATAGACAGGCAACATCTCGTCAAAGGCTCGACGAGTCATATTCAAAATTTGGCAGGCCTGGTGAGCCGACAGCTTACCCGTGGCATAGAGCATTGCCATCACGGCTTCCCTCACATAGCCGGGGTCAACATTCACCAAATCTGGCAGTTCAAGCTGCACCTGCATAGAGTATCCCTACCTAAGCCGTTACCACCATTATGGCTTGTCGATCAATCTTCGAGTCATCCCACGGGGGTGAGGAGTCCATGGGTTGCACAAAATCGCTACCCCTGATAAAAGGCTAGTCGATCGCCAATTGGGCCATCTTTCCCCGAGCGATTGGCAGCATGTGATCGCCGTTTGCCAACAGATGTGGACATTCTGAGGACTTGTTAAACACAAAGCGCCTCCAAGAATTAGCGCCTATCCTAGAAATGACCGATCGCGCACCTGCACAGCTTGACCATGAAAAGCCAACTGCTCAGCCTTACCTACGAAATTGAGCTACAGCCCGGCAAGCTCGCCCCCTCCCGCCCGACTGGGTCACAGCCCTAGGGGACTGTTGATTTTCGAGGGGCTACCTCAAGTTAGGTAAACCTTTACCTGTTGTCACCCATAAACCTTGTTACAACCAAAGAGCGATACAGCACAGACTTAGCATCGGTCTGACATAACATCATGGTTTTTATCATTGGCTTAATGCCTCATGGCTCTTGTTTTCTGTGGGATCCTTGGCTAACCTCCTTACATGTGGTGAGCGATGCTGGGGTATCAATCGCTTATTTTTCTATTCCTGTGCTCTTATACCTCAATCGCCAGCACATTGAAGTAGCCATGCGTCCTTTGCTACTTTTATTTGCGGCTTTTATCCTCAGCTGTGGCATCGGCCATAGCTTAAACATTTGGAACATTTGGCATGCTAACTACTGGCTAGAAGGCGGGTGGACTGTGATCACGGCTGGCATTAGCTTACATACCGCCTTAGAACTTAGACAAGTTGCACCAATGCTGCTATCGACCCAGCAACAGCTAGTCACCACCCAGGCTATGTTGCTAAAGGATCCGCTGACCGAGATTGCCAACCGTCGAGGCCTAGAAATCGCCATTGCCGAGTTACCATCCCAAAAGGGTAATCAGCTGCTTAAACATAGTCTAGTGCTGTTAGACCTGGATGGATTTAAGCAGGTAAACGATCGCCACGGACACATGGTCGGGGATACGTTGCTGCATGCCGTTGCTCAAATTCTCGACAATCACACTCGTTCGATCGATTTAGCCGCCCGGTTAGGTGGCGACGAATTTGCGCTGCTGATGGTCGGTTGTTCCATGGTTGAGGCCAGAGCTATTGCCGAAAAACTATGTCAGGCGATCCGCAATATTTCCCTGTCTGAGCTGTCTAAGGATTGCTTAGATACAGACATAGAAGTCAATGTCAAAACAGGTATTTCTGTCAGCGTTGGCATCAGCGAAATTAGTGCTAAACAGCGCTTTAATCAGGCTTACAAAAATGCTGATACAGCGCTATATGAGGCTAAGCAAAATGGCAAAAATCAGGTCGTAAGTGGGTGGACCTAATTAAACGTAGTCCTGAATCGCTGGAAGCCTTGTTTTGCGGTGATCGGTGTGCTGAATACTTAGGTCTACCTACTTATCTCATCCTGTTGTT
>SLIY01000296.1 GCA_007135385.1 Leptolyngbyaceae cyanobacterium CSSed165cm_216 | reverse complement strand
GCCTGGGTCGCACCCACAATAAAGAAGAAACCTTTGCCCGCGCCGCCGATGAAATTGGCTATGTGGACAAAGACGATGTCTATGACCTGATGAAGGCGATCGTGGCCACCCAGCGGGACTATGGCGATCGCCACAATCGCCGCCATGCCCGCATGAAGTATCTGATCCATGACTGGGGGGTGGATCGCTTCCGGCAGCAGGTGGAAACCTATTTTGGTAAGCCCCTGAAGACATTTAAGAAGCTACCTAAATGGACCTTCTATGACTACCTGGGTTGGCAAGAACAGGGAGATGGCCAGTGGTTTGTGGGGGTACCGATCGAAAATGGTCGGGTGCTAGACCGGGACGGCTTGCAGCTAAAAACCGCCCTGCGGGAGATTGTGCAGCGGTTTAATCTGCCGATGCTGGTCACCCCGAACCAGAGCGTGCTGTTCTACGACATCAAGCCCGAGAACCAGGCCGCCATCCAGGAGATCTTGACCCGCTGTGGCGTGGCCAAAGAAACCGAGCTAGATCCCCTGGTGCGCTATGCCATGGCCTGTCCGGCCCTGCCCCTGTGCGGTCTGGCGATCACCGAGTCTGAGCGAATCATGCCCACCACTCTGGAGCGGTTGCGGGCACTGCTGACCAAGCTGGGCCTGCAAGATGAACACTTTGTGGTGCGTATGACCGGCTGCCCCAATGGCTGCGCCCGCCCTTACATGGCAGAACTGGGGTTTGTGGGCAGTGCTCCCGAGGCTTACCAGGTGTGGTTGGGGGGGTCCCCCCACCAGACTCGGCTGGCTCGTCCCTACCTTGAGCGAATGCCAGACCGGGAGATGGAAATCACCCTAGAGCCGCTGTTTGTGTTCTTTCGGGATGGTCGCAAAAAGGAAGAAAGCTTCGGTGATTTCTGCGATCGCGTTGGGTTTGAAGCCCTGCGCCAGTTTGCTAGCACCTATGACCCCGAGCAGTACACCCCTCGCCATACCAAGGAAGGGCGTCACCGGTTGAGCGTGTCCCACGATTTGTTTTTGACCCTGCAAGCCACCGCCGACAAAGAAGGGCGACCCATGGCCCAGGTGATGGCTGATGCCCTAGGGGTATATTTGCAGCAGCAACCGTAGTGTCAGCCATCACTTAACCAAAACCGGAGCCATTCTTAGGGAGTGGCTCCGGTTTTGTACTAGCGTTCTTTGTCGTTACTAGGTTCGCTGGACGGTTAGTTGGCTGGACGACTGCGATCGGGCAGCACCCACACCAGCATTGGGCAAACAACTAGGGTCATCACTGTGACCACAGCAATAATCTCGAGTCCAGAAGTTAATGTCGTATCCATCATGAGCCTATACCTCCACAGGGCAGCGGTAGATCGGGCGTTCTCTTCGATAGTGTTCCCTGGCCTGGGTTAATCTACATCATTGACCGTAGGCTTTCCGGAAAAAGAAAAACGTCACTTTATTGTGCTGTATCTATAGTTACAGTTTAGCGCAATAAATTGTGGATGGCGGCCCCATGGTGTAGAGGTTGGTGATATAGGCGAGAGTTACGGTGCCATTGGTGGCGGCCCAGATTTGGTGCCAGGCCATGATGGCGTCGAGGAACTGGTCGTAGCCGTCCCCGGTCTTGGGCATGTAGGACGAACTTAGCGATCGCCCCACCACCTCAGGCCGCGTCAGCCGCTGACGATAGGCAAAGCTAAGCTGCTCCATGGGGGTAAAGTCAGGATGAGCCGCCACCTCCTCCAGGGAGTGGGTATGGTCATGGTGGCGAATCTGGCGGGTGGCGACGGCTTGAATAATAGTGCGGTAGGCAGCGGTGCAGGGGTCGTTCAAATCCCAATCGTTCCACAGCAGGGCTAACCGCCCTCCGGGCTGCAAAATACGGCTAAATTCTGCCACCGCCGAGGGGGCATGGAACCAATGAAAAGACTGGCAGCAAGTGACGACTTGTACCGATTCGGTGGCTAGCCCCGTTTGCTCGGCCGTACCGGCTTGAAACGTCACCTGGGCATGGGGGGCGGCCGCTTCCGCCATAGCTGTGTTGGGCTCAACGGCAATCACCCTAGCACCACGATCACCCAAGAGGCGGCTAGAGATTCCCGTTCCGGCTCCAATATCGGCTACGGTCAGATGCCGAGGGTCGCCCAAGCCAGCCAATATAGCGGCAATCGCCGCCTCTGGGTAACTGGGTCGATAGCGGGCATAGTCCTGGGCGCGATCGGAAAAGCGCCCTAGAGGATCGAGGGTATGGAGGGGGGGAATGTTGGTTGCCATCACAATGACCAAGGCTATGCCGTCACCCTACATCAACTAAGTTGTGATCAGGGTTGTGATCAGGTTAAAGATGCTGTCCCCAGAACACCAGGGCAGAACCCTGGGATCTTGACACACTACACTGACGATCTAGCCACGGTTCTATCGTGCTGAATTAGCCCAGCTGTTAGCCCATCTAAATCAGTCAACCGAGCAACCGTCGCGATCGCAAGTAACAGCCGCCGCTGCGCTCTCTGGCACGACGGTAAAGCCGCCAACGCTGACCCCTGCAATTCCGTACTGATCTCGCAGTACCTGGTTAAAGCTAGCGATAATGTCGGGTAGCTGCTGCTGTAATACCGACCGAATTTGATCGGCCTCAGGGGGTGGGCTACCAACGGTTTCAACAGACATAAGCTTTGACGAATAGGTGACGTTTAAATTGTAGGGGGATGAGTAGACCGATACGGCCTCGGCTTCATGGCTCTACACATGACCGCTAGATATCCAGGTCTTCCAGCTTGAGCCGAGGGCCGTGGGTTTCAATGAACTCGCGGCGGGGGGCGACCCGATCGCCCATCAAAATCGTAAAAATGCGATCGGCTTCAGCGGCATCTTCAATCTCCACCCGCTTCATCATCCGCGTCTCTGGGTTCATGGTGGTATCCCACAGCTGGGTGGGCATCATTTCCCCCAAACCTTTGAACCGCTGCACAGTGTAGTTGGCGTTGGCTGGAAATTCCTCAGCAATCAGGGTTTGCAGTTCTCGGTCGTTGTAGCAGTACCAGTGGTTACGCCCCCGCTCCACCTTGTACAGAGGCGGACAGGCAATATACACATAGCCCTGATCAACCAACTCCCGCTGGTAACGGTAGAAGAAGGTGAGCAACAGAGTACGGATGTGGGCCCCATCCACGTCGGCGTCAGTCATCAGGCAGATCCGGTGGTAGCGTAGCTGAGAAGAATCGAACTCTTCCCCTTTAATGCCTAGGCCTAGGGCCGTAATCAGCGCCTGAATCTCGGTATTTTTATAGATCTTAGCGTCGTCAGTTTTTTCGATGTTGAGGATTTTGCCGCGCAGGGGCAGAATAGCTTGGAATCGGCGATCGCGCCCTTGCTTGGCACTGCCTCCCGCAGAATCTCCCTCTACGATAAAGATCTCTGACTCGCTAGGGTCACGGGTGCTGCAATCGGCCAGCTTACCGGGTAGGGTAGAGGACTCTAGCACCGACTTACGCCGCACCAGGTCTCGGGCCCGGCGGGCCGCCTCAGCAGCATTAAAGGCCTGAATCGCCTTTTCTAAAATGGCATCGGCCACATTAGGGTGAAAGTCCAGATATTCGGTCAGGGCCTCCCCCACCAGGGAATCTACAATCCCCCGCACCTCCGGATTGCCCAGCTTGGTTTTAGTCTGGCCCTCAAATTCTGGATCTGGCACTTTGACTGAGACAATCGCTGTCAGCCCTTCGCGAATGTTTTCCCCAGCCAGGTTAGATTCGTTGTCCTTACGCTTGTTCCGCTTGCGGGCAAAGTTATTGAGGGTGCGGGTCAACACCGCCTTGAGGCCCTCCAAGTGGGTGCCCCCATCAATGGTGCGGATGTTGTTGGCGAACCCCAGCAAATTATCAGAGTAAGCAT